>CAMCNF010000019.1 GCA_945876115.1 Verrucomicrobia subdivision 6 bacterium
GGGGGGGAGTGGGGGTAGGCCGTAGTGCTCTAAATTGAGGGATTCACCGAGAACTCGGAGGACGAGTTGGCCGCCAGGGATCGATTTCTCGACTCGAAGTTGGGGGGCAGGACCTACGGGGGTGGATCCAGGGATGGGATCGGGGAAAACGGTGGTACCGGGTTGGAGGCGTTTGGAGGGGGTGCCGAGGGCGGTCCACCAACCTGGGCTGGTTTCTTCTAGGAGGAGGAGTTCGGTCCGATTTTGAGAGCAGATGAGGCGGGCGGGGATGACCTTTGAGTTGTTGAGGACGAGAAGGTTTTTTGGGGAGAGGAGGGAGGCGAGGTCGCCGATGGTTAGATCGATGAGTTCTCCGGTGGCGCGGCGGAGTAAGAGAAGGCGGGCGGAGTCGCGGGGGTGGGCTGGGGAGGTAGCGATCCGATCGTGAGGGATGGTGAGAGATAGGAGTTCCTGCAGAAGGGTGTTAGTCATGGTTAATTGACAGAGTGTGCCGAATGGGGCATGTTTTACCCATGAGAAAAATCCTTGTCGGTTTAAAATTATTAAAAGCTAATTCTTTTACTTTGGTCGAACTCTTGGTGGTGATCAGCATTATCGGTCTTCTGGCCGGGATGGCGGTTCCTGCTATTCAAGGCGGATTAGATAAGGCAAAGCAGGGGGTGGACGTGGCTAACGCGAGGCAGCTTGGCATTATGTTCTTTTCCGAAGCCAACGATAACAATGGTACCTACCGAGTGAACGGAGATTTAACGAATACCAGTCCTGCAACATCTTTTACAACGCTGGTTCAGGGAATGTTTAGTAATGGCACGCTGACCACAGCAAAAATTTTATCTGGGCAAGGGGCGACGCCTGCTACTTCTACTAGCACGGTGACGAAGGCCAACATTGCTTTTGGATATGTTCCAAACTTGACGACTTCGGATGACGGACAGATTCCCTTAATTATTACAAAAGGACCCCTCTCCCTTGCGCAGAGCAACATTGTCATGCAAGACACGTATCCATGGAAAAAGAAGGGTTTAGTGGTCTATCGGGTGGGCAATAGTGCAGAGTTCATAAAGTCGGGCATGAGTGGAGCACCTGTAGGGAGCGCCAACATTGGGATAACAAACTCCAACGCTGTGATGCAACCCTTATAAATTTATTTTAGGTGGACAGTCTTCGCAGGCTATCTGCTAACTGAGAAATTAATTCGGCATAGCTTGGCCAGCGGGAGTCGGGTTTCTTTCCTAGACACTTATCGATTGTAAAAACGGTCTGCTCTTGGGCGTCTGGGCAGAAGCTCCGCAGCGGGGGCGGACGATCCGAGACATGCCGCTTGGCTACCTCCTCGGCAGTATCTGCTTCAAAGGGTGGGCGGCCTGCAATGGCGTGGTAAAGAGTGGCTCCAAGGGAATAAATATCGCTACGAATATCTTCTGGTTCCCGCAGAAGTCTTTCGGGTGACACATAGTAGGGTGTTCCCCAAATCTCATCCTGTTGACCGAGGGCAGAGCGCGCGCCCGCGGCTAGCCCAAAGTCAGCCAATTTAGGAATATTTCCTCGGCCAAAGAGAATATTCCCCGGCTTGATGTCGCGGTGAATCAAACCGGTTTCTTCATGGGCAAACTGCAGGGCGGAAGCGATGCCGAGACCGACTTCAAGAACATCTTTTTCCGGCACTTTGGCCTGTTTTTCCATGCGGTGCTCTAGGCTGGGTTCATCGAGATGTTCCATGACGAGGTAAAGTCGTCCACCTTGCTCCCCAAGGGTAAAGACGCGAATGATATTGGGATGGGCGAGCGAAGCGGTGACCTCCACCTCCTCGAGAAACTTTTTAGCGAAGGCGATATCTTCGCCGAGATCGGATCGCAGAATCTTGAGGGCAACCTTGCGGTTTAGGCCAGTGTCTTTGGCGAGATAAACAGTGCCCATCCCGCCTTGACCCAAAACCTGCTCGATCTGGTAGTTACCAAAGGACATTCCTGCTGTGATCAACCCCTCCTGCATTCGTTTAAGATGGCTTATTTATTGTGGCGGAGCGAGTCCGTTGGCTTGCCTTTTGATGAGAACCTTTCTAGGCCAAGAGGATGCCAATTAGTGTTGTCACGGGGGGGTCTGGATTCCTCGGGTCCCATTTAACGGATCGCCTTCTCAAGGAAGGCCATGAGGTGATCGCGGTGGATAGCCTCTTGACTGGAAACGAGCGAAACTTAGATCACCTGAGAACCGAAAAGAGGTTTCGTTTTCTTCGCCATGATGTGACCAAGTTTATTGCGGTGGAAGGACCAGTGAACTACGTCTTTCATTTTGCCTCACCCGCCAGCCCTATTGATTATTTAGAACTCCCGATTCAAACTCTTAAGGTGGGTTCTCTTGGTACTCACAACGCCCTTGGCCTGGCCAAAGGCAAAGGAGCGACCTTCCTCCTTGCCTCAACCAGCGAATGTTATGGGGATCCTTTGGTGCATCCTCAAAAAGAGGAGTACTGGGGAAATGTTAACCCGATTGGTCCAAGGGGAGTTTACGATGAGGCGAAGCGTTTTGCGGAAGCGATGACCATGGCCTACCATCGTTTTCATAAGGTGAACACCAAGATTGTCCGGATCTTTAATACCTATGGGCCACGCATGCGGCTGCGGGACGGGCGGGTGGTTCCTGCCTTTGTGGGGCAGGCCCTGCGGGGGGAGCCGATGACCGTTTTTGGCGAGGGCAAACAAACTCGTAGCTTCTGTTTCGTGAGCGACCTGATTGATGGGATTTATCGCTTGTCCCAAGCCGACTTTCACGAGCCAGTGAATATAGGAAATCCCGTTGAGCTTACTATCATGGAATTCGCTGAGAGAATCCGACGACTGACGGGAAGTCAAAGCTCTATCGTGAAAAAGCCGCTCCCCGTGGATGACCCTCAACAGCGACAGCCTGATATAACTCGCGCCAAGAAGGTTCTTGGTTGGGAGCCAAAAATTTTGTTGGAGGATGGGCTTCGTGAAACGATTCAGTGGTTTCAGGCAAATCTGAATAGTCCAGGACGAGCGTGATTTCGTTGTATCGATACGGGTGGGCTAGCTTATTTTGGATTGTGGCCTCGGCTTGGGCGGCACCGGAAGGCACTAAAACCAACTCGGCTGCCCAACCTGAAGAGGGGCGGTATCGCAGTGCGCTGCTTTTTGCCAACGTAGTGGAGTTGATACGGGACGAGTATTTGGATATCGAAAAAACCGATTACGACAAGATGACCTATGCGGCTCTCCGAGGGTTGCTGTCATCGCTGGATCCGCACAGCCAGTTCCTTGATCCAGAAAATTATAAACTGATTCGGACGGAGACGGAGGGGCAGTTTGGCGGGCTGGGTATTTCCATCGGGCTGCTTGAAAACCAGCTGACGATCAATGTGCCGATTGAGGGGGGTCCGGCCTACCGTGCGGGTCTTCTGCCAGGGGATCGAATCGTTAAAATTGATGGGGCGGGTACGCAGAAGCTCACCTTAGGCGAGGCCATTCGGAAGTTAAGGGGCCGGCCTGGAGGGGCGGTAAAGTTAACGATCTACCGACCTGCGGAAACGAAGACGATGGAAGTTTCGGTTGTTCGCGAAATGATTCAAGTGCCCACGATTACAGATGTGGGTCTACTTTCTGAAAGTACGACACGTGGCGAAAAAATCGGCTATCTAAGAGTTACTCAATTTGGGGAGAAGACAGGTCATGAGTTTGACGTCGCCTTGTCGCGGTTGGAGGCCCAAGGGGCGGTCGCCCTAATTCTTGATCTGAGAGATAACCCGGGTGGGCTAGTCGATGCGGCTGTGGAGGTGGTGAGTCGGTTTGTACCCAAGGACACATTAGTGGTGGCAACCGAAGGTCGGAAAGCAACGGCAGAGCGGGTGGAGTACCTTTCCCGAGCCTGCGCGCGAAGAATTAAATTGCCGACGGTAGTTTTAGTAAATGGGAATACGGCGAGTGCGGCGGAAATCGTGGCGGGTGCGCTGCAGGATTTGGGGAAAGCGGTGATTGTAGGGGAGAGAACCTTTGGAAAGGGTTCGGTCCAGACGGTGCAGCGTTTGGATCTCAGCGTGATACCCGATGTAGGGGTACGCTTGACGACGGCGCACTACACCACCCCTTCAAGAAAAAAGATTCACGGAGTTGGGATTGAACCTGATATTACGGCACGATTAACGCGTGGGGAGGAGCAAGGTATTTATCGGCAGAGAAGTCCAGGTTTACAGAAGAGCGGATTGCCTATAGTCGAGATTCAGGATGAGCCCTTGGATCGGGCAGTGGATCTACTGCGTGGGTGGAAAGTGGTGGCCCGTCGATCCTATCCCACTCCCTAAGATGCCGTGGAGACGATTTGCGCTTTAGGGATTGAAACATCCTGCGATGAGACGGCAGTGGCGCTCGTCGAAGCGAATGCACAGGGCTGTCGGCTAATAGGGGAATCCCTGGCAACCAGGCCGGAAGAGCATGCTCGATTAGGCGGAATCATTCCTGAGCTTACGGCGCGGCAACACCTGGAACTCCTGCCCAAGATCACGGCCGAAGTGATAGGAAAGATTGGGCGTTCAGGTTTTCAAGTGGTGGGAGCAACGGCAGGACCTGGATTAGCCCCGGCGCTTTTGGTGGGGTTGTCTTTCGGGAAGGCTTTGGCTTGGGCAGAGAAGTGTCCTTTTCACGCTATCAATCATTTGGAAGGGCATCTCTTTAGTCCCTTTGTTTCCGGAGGAGTATGGCCCGAGTACCCTCATCTGTCGTTGATTGTCAGTGGGGGTCATACCTTGTTGGTGGATGCGGCGAGTCCCACGGAGCGGAAGATTTTGGGTACGACGCGTGACGATGCGGCGGGGGAAGCTTTTGATAAGCTGGCACGAATGGTGGGGTTGGGTTATCCGGGGGGTCCTGCGATGGAGATGGAAGCAAGTCGCGGAAAGGCTGGGCGGTATGCCCTTCCTCGACCGATGAAGGGGAGTGAGGGATGTGACTTTAGCTTTAGCGGCTTAAAAAATGCTGCACGGTTGTTGCTCGTGAAAAACCCTGATCTGGCTTTGCCTGGTCAAGCAAGGGCGGACTTCTGTGCGGAAGTTCAGGCGGCGATTGAGGAGTCGGTGGCCGATCGGTGCGAGCGAGCTTTCGAGAAAACTGATAGAAAACTTTTAACGGTGAGTGGTGGGGTAAGTGCCAATCGCGGTCTGGTGCGAGCCTTGGAGGTGGTTGCGAAGAAGTCGGGGGTCAAACTGCGCCAAGCTCTGGCAGGATGGAACACAGATAATGCTTCAATGGTTGCGGCGGTAACGGCACGCCGGGCTTTGGATGGAGTATCTTCCGACTGGGAGCGCGATGTGGATCCGCGTTGGTCGGTCTCGGTCTGATTTTTATTTCAGTTGAAAAAGAGATTTTAGGAAGGGACGAGCCAAGAGGGGAGAGGGGATGGAAGTTGGGGGAGGGAAGCGGGGAGTTGGAGGAGTGGGAGACCGGTAAGTTCTTCGAGAAGGGCAGGATTGGTGCGGGTGGCGAGGTCGTCTGGGGCTTGATGAAGGTTGAGAATAATTCCAAGAAGTGGAAGCTTCGCTTGGCGAATCGAGTCCACAGTCAGGAGAGTATGATTAAGAGTCCCTAGGGTGGCTCGCGCTACGAGGAGGACAGGTAGGGCAAGTTCTTGTGCCCATTCGCGTACTCCGTTGGATTGATCGAAAGGAACCCGCCACCCGCCAACTCCTTCCACAAGGAATGGACCCGAATAGTTGGAGGATAGTTTTTGCATTCTTTCGCGAAGCATAGCCCATGGAAAAGGGCGGACCTCGAGAATAGATGCGGCGTAAGGGGAGAGCGGGGCTGCAAAATGAATCGGGTTAATTTCTATGGGAGAAATAGCGCCACCCGTAGCCTCCGAAAGATGAATGGAATCCTCGCGATCTCCACAAGAAATAGGTTTGAGGGGGAGGGCTGGAATTCCCTGATCTCGGAGCGCTTTTGTTAGGAGGGCTGTGAAAAAGGTTTTACCCACGCCCGTATCCGTTCCTGTAATGAAGATGCCTTTCATGTTGGAATCACTTTGTTCAGGGCAAGAAGAAGGGCATCCACCATCTTTTCTAGTTCGTTGTGCGTGGTGCAGTATGGAGGCATCAAAACTAAAACATCGCCGATGGGGCGGGTCAGCAGTCCGAGTTCACGAGCGGACTGACAAACTTTGTGGCCTGTGCGGTTGGCGGCAAGCAAAGGTGCGCGGGTCGTACGATCTGCGATCAGCTCAATCGCGAGGATCGCCCCCTCTTGGCGAACATCTCCCACATTAGGGTGTGCCCAGAAGCGGGCAGAAAGAGACTGGAGGTGTTGAACCAAGGAATCGTGTTGAATCCGGTTTTTGGGTTGATGCAAAAGCTCTAGATTGGCCAAAGCGGCGGCACAGCCGAGTGGATTGGCGGTGTAACTATGGCCGTGATAGAAAGTGCGTTCGGGGCCTCCTGAGAAGGATTGAAAAATATCTTCTGTGGTGAGAGTGGCAGCAAGGGGGAGATAGCCGCCGGTCAGTCCTTTGGCGAGGGCAAGGACGTCGGGCATAACGCCTTCCGCATGGGATGCCAATGGGTAGCCTGTCCGACCGAAGCCAGTGAGAACTTCATCAAATAAAACCCTAGCCCCAACTTGGCGAGCGGCAGCGGAGGTGCGTTTGGCGTAGCCGTGTGGTTGCATGATCATGCCAGCAGCTCCTTGGACGCGTGGTTCTAAAACCCAAGCGGCAAGGGTACCGCCAGATTGATGAATCTTCTCTTCGGCAAGGGTAGCGCATTCGAACTTACATTTTCGGTAGGTACGGGCGTCAGCTTTTTCAGGTTTGGCTTGATTGAACGGGCAACGGTAGCAGGCGGGGGTCATTACTTTGCCGGAGGAGAATAGAACGGGCTGATAGTGATGGTGAAAGGTGTGGCTGTGGCCAAGGCTCATCGCGCCGACGGTATCCCCGTGATAAGCCCCATCGGGGGATATAAAATGAGTGCGTTGGGGTTGGCCGTTCTGGGCGAAAGCCTGGAGGATCATTTTGAGGCCTGCTTCCATTGCGGTAGATCCATCATCGGAGAAGAAAACGCGTTCGAGGGTAGGAGAGAGTCCTTTTGCATTGGCATAGTGCACCAATTCCTGTGCCAGGCTGATGGCAGGTTCGTGAGTGAGGCCGAGAAAAGAGGAGTGGGCGATCTTATCCAGTTGGGTTCGGATCGCCTGATTGATGGTGGGATTGAGATGTCCATGGAGGTTAGTCCAGATGGAGGAGTTACCGTCGAGGTAGCGCTTCCCGTCGGTACCGACGAGCCAGGCACCTTCGCCAGAGGCGATGGCGAGTGGTTCGAAAGAGGGATCCATCCACTGCGCATGAGGAGTAAATGGATGCCAGAGATGCTTTCGATCGAGACGGATACTTTCAGCAGAGTTCATGAAGAGGAAGGAATTGGCAAAGTAGAGAGGGCGGTGGCGAGGGCCTGGATATCATTTTGAGTGTGGCGGGAGGAGAAACTAAGGCGGAGGCGGGCCGTGCCCTCGGGAACGGTGGGAGATCGAATGGCGGGGACGTCGATACCTAGATTACGGAGGAAAGTCGAAGCAGTGAGGGCAGCGGAGTTCTCACGGCAGGCGACGAGATGAATTGGACCGGAGAGAGGGGAAGGGTAAGTGGCGGTGAATTGGGCGATGTTTTGCTGGAGGAGTTGGCGAAGGGAGTCGCCCTCGTTTGAGCGGACAATTTCGAGGCTGGCCATTGCGGCAGCAGCGGATGCGGGAGAAAGAGCTGTCCCGAAAAGGAAGGTACGCGATTCATTGAGGAGATGATTAATAATGAAATCGGAAGCTGCGATGAAGCCACCGGAGGATCCGAGTGTCTTGCCGAGTGTTCCCATCTGGATGTCGATCTGGTGGGTACAGTTGAGCTGGGCGGCAAGGCCAGTGCCTCCTGGCCCACAGATCCCGTTGGCGTGGGCCTCATCGAGGAGAAGCCAAGCCCCTACTTGATTTTTGAGTTGGATGATTTCGAGAAGGGGAGCCCAGTCGCCATCCATGGAGTGGAGGGATTCCACGACGAGAAGAATCTTTCCTGATGGGTGGAGTTGATTGGTGGAGGTTAAAACCTTCTGGAGTTCTTTGGTGTCCTGCCGATGGAAAACTCGGATACGGGCGCCAGAAAGTTTGGCGCCGTCGAAGAGGCAGGAGTGGGCGTTTCGTTCGAGAACAACCGTATCTTGAGGCCCGAGGAGTGCGGGAATTACGCCCAAGGGGGTGAGGTAGCCTGCAGAAAAAAGGAGGGCTTGCTCGGTTGATTTCCATGAAGCGAGAGATTTCTCGAGTTGTCGATGGATGGGGGATGAGCCTGCAAGAAGTCGGGCAGCGCAGGCACTGGTTCCAAAATCCTGGACAGCCTTGACTGCCGATTGACGGACAGAAGGGTGGCGAGAAAGGCCAAGGTAATCGTTATCGCAGAAGGAGAGTGAGGGGGTATGGGAGGGGAGGGATCGCTGGCAGTGATTCTCGGTGCGGCGCTGGTTTCTGTTGATAATATCGTCTTGAAACGATGGGGAGTTCGAGTGCATCTGGCTTTCAGCGTGGCGAAGAGAGGGGGGTAGGGACGAGGTCAAAACTTAGATGGGGTCGTGCTGGGTGATGCGTCCCGCGACGCAACTTACTTGGGCTGGGTCGTGAGACTGTAGAATCCATGAAACTGGATCTTGATGGGCAGGAATTTTCCAACCGATCCAGTCGGCCCAGCGTCCGACTTGGAGAGTGCCGAGTTTATCCTCGAGTTGAAGGGCACGCGCGGGGGTAGTGGTCAGGCTGGCCCAAGCCTCTTCAGAAGTAAGGGAAGGTAAAGTTTCTTGGAAAAGACGAATTTCTTGGCGCAGATCAAGTTTTAGATTGAGAGAGGAGGCGGGGCTATCGGTGCCTAGACAGATTGGGATTTTGTGTGCACGGAGAAGCTCGGCCTGAAAGGAGTTCCGTTGAAACCATCGGTGGGAAGATGGGCAGTGGACTACGGTGGCATGAGTTTCGCGAAGGTAAGGGAGATCGGATTCGGACAGTTCATTGAGATGAGCGAGAATGGGGCGGGGGGGGAGGGCTTGATGACGGTGGCACCAGTCGAGAGCGGAGCGGTTGCCCGAAAAATCATCTCGTTTGAGGTCAGCTGGTAAAAGATTTTGGAGGGGACTTTTTTTACCGGAGAGAAGTTCGGTTTCATCGGTTGATTCGGCTAAATGGGTGGTGAAAGGGAGGCTGTGGAGATTGGCAAGCCGTCCTAGT
Source organism: Verrucomicrobia subdivision 6 bacterium (assembly GCA_945876115.1). GTDB lineage: Bacteria > Verrucomicrobiota > Verrucomicrobiia > Methylacidiphilales > Verrucolacustridaceae > Verrucolacustris. Next base: position 9,258 of record CAMCNF010000019.1, read on the forward strand.
TCCTGAAAAAGAGATGGGGAAGCGGTGTAGGGAGCGTGGGGTGAGAGGGCGAGGTGCCAAGCGCTGGTTGGATGGCGCGCGAGCCATGCGGTGACGCGATCGAGAAGTTCCGCTGGGTCGGCAGGAGCGTGAAGATCCATGAACTCCAAGGCCCACCAGACTCGGGTGGCCGTAGAGGTGAGACCCGCCAACGCGGAGACACCGGAGGTGATAGAAAGGATCGAGGTGGCACCAGAGAGAAGGGCGTTTTGAGAGGATTGGGTTATGGAGCGGCGACGGACTTCTGGGGTAAGTCCAGGAAGGAGGGGAATGATTTGGCGAAGCCAATCGGTGAAGGTGTTGGTGGGGGAGAGGGTATTGGCCAGAGAGGAGAGTTCGAGGTGGGCGTGAAGATTGATGAAGCCGGGCGTAATAGTCAGGCCTGGAAGGCGGAGAACTTCTTCTCCTGGCTGGGGAGACAGGGAGGAACCAACTTCAGAAATCGTGTCGCCGTTAATGCGGAGGCAACCAGGGCGGTGAATTGTTCCGACAGATTCGAGGACGGCGTCCGCCAAGATTAACATTCGGTTAGCGGGCTCCTTTAGGCGTTGGGTGGTTTTGTAAAATCTCAGCAAGGGCAGGGGCGATGGAACGACGAATCTCGGCAGACATGCGATCGATGAAAAGGATGCCGAGGAGGTGGTCAACCTCATGTTGAAGGGCGCGAGCGAGGAGGCCACCCGCAGTGAGGGTGTTAGATTTGCCTTGGAGATCGAGGTAGTCCATTTGAATGCGAAGGCTACGTCGGACGTCGCCGCTGAGACCCGGGAAGCTAAGGCATCCTTCGTCGGCGTCCTCGCGTTTGCGGGTGAGGGTAAGAACGGGGTTACAGAAAAAGAGCGGCATATGGAGGCGCCAATCGACGGGTTTGCCTGCGAGTTCCATGGTGGAGGGGCGTTTGGGGACTTTACGTAGATCGACGACTGCCATTTGAAGGGAGACACCAATTTGAGGGGCAGCGAGTCCGATGCCTTCAGATTCATGCATGGTGGCCTCGAGGCAATTGGCGAGTTGGTTTAGCTTTTCGTTGGGGGGGCGAACGAGGAGAGCTGGTTGGCGCAAGACGGGATCACCGTAAATGCGGACGGGTAGAATTGGATTGGAGGATGGTTTCAGGGGGCGGCAGTGGCGCCAGCGATCTTGGATGTGCGTACGGAGATCGGGACACCTGCGTCCTCACACGCGTCGAAGAATTTAAAGAAGATGGAGATAGGAGTGGTTTCGTCAAAGTTAAGTATAAGATTTTTGATTCCCTTTTCTTTTAGGAGTTTGGCGAGATCCGCACGGAAGGTAGGGGATTTCGGGTCGACGTTGAGAGTTTGATCTCCGAGAAAGATAGGGAACTTATCCGCTTCAAAGAGTTTGGCGTACTCGGCAGCTTTGGCCGATTTCATGGTTAATTCGGGCGGGGCTTTCTTGGAGTCCTCGACTTTTTCGGTGCCTTTTTCCGATTTCGGTGGGGTGACATCGACGGAAGCGGTTTTCTTTTTAAAACTGGTGGTGACGATAAAAAAGATGAGCAGCATGCATAGGATGTCGATCAACGGGATGACGTTGATTTCGACGCGGCGTCGGCGGGTGGGGTTAAACTTCATCGCGGGCGGACCCGGAGCTCGTTAGGCGGAGACTTCTTCGGTGTAGAGCTTCTTGAGGAGTAGCATGGAGTACTCCTCGAGTTCTACGGAAAGAACTTCGATCTTTTTGCTGAAGAATGTGAAGGGGAAGAGCATGACGATGGCGGTGCCGATACCAAGAACGGTGGTGTGTAGGGCTTCGGCGATACCGGCAGAGATCTTTGCGGGGTCGGAATTTTCGCCACCGACTGCAGCAAAGATGGTGATTAGTCCGGATACCGTTCCGACGAGGCCGAGGAGAGGTGAGGCACCCACAAAGATTTCAAGGTAGACGATGCCGCGCTCGAGTCGGGCAACTTCGCTCCGAGCGAGGGTTTGCAGTACCTCGACGTTTTCGCCACGGGGAAGGGAGGCGTGTTCCAGAGAGCTGTTGACGAGGCGGGCGAGGGCAGAATCGTTGCGGACACAAAGGCGGAGGAGGGTTTCGGTGTTGCCACCTGGTTTGAGGGCGCGGATGGCATCAATGACTTCTCGGGGGGTGACGCGCTCGCGACGAAGGCGCAGGAAGATCACGGTCGATAGAAAAAGACCGGAAATTAGGCATGAGATGAGGGGGAAAAGGATGGCTGCGATAATGAAAGGGCTGACCTTGGTCAGATCTTGCAAAGTGCTGATTACATCGAAAGGCATGAAGTTTTATCCTAGTGAAAGGCGAAAGTTTGGCCAGCTTTGATCTGTTAGTAGATGCGAAAGGCAAGTTGCCAAGGGAAGCCTTTGGGCATTTCTTTGAGAAGAGCATCCGGGAAGGGACCGATGAGGTTGCTCGATTGGTTAATGGCATCGCCGCTGATCTGGCCGAGAATGGAGTTGGGGTCGCCTTGGACGACATCGAGTTGAGAGATGGAGCCGTCGGGGTTGACGAAGAAACGAATGACGACTCGATTTACTCCTATTTGAGCCATGGTTTGTTGAACTTTTAAATTCCAGCGTGAGCCGATGCCGAGGTAGAGCTTGTGTTGATAGCGACCGAGGGCGGTGCCCATGGAAGCGAAGGAGGCATCTTGTCCCATCTGGGCGCCTCCTGAGACGGCACTTCGGTCGCGGAAAATATCGGGAGGGGGAGCCATGGCGGAGGAGGAATCGGACGCGTCGGAAGCGGCTTGGGCTTGGGAGGAAGGAGTGGAGTCTTGGCTCTGATTTTGGTTGGGGTTGGTATCGGGAGGAGTTTCTTGGGCAGGTTTTTGGATGGCTTCGCCAGGGCCAGGGGTGGGTATGAGGGGCTCAGTTTTTGGGAGGGGTGGGGCGGGGTCGGGTTTGGTGGCGGAGGGGCTGAGTCGGGCGGACGGAGGGGGGGAGGCTGGGTTGGGGGCGAACTGGGAACTCTGCATGTTGAGGGAGTCGTTGTTTTTGCCTTCTTGGCCACCGAGGGTTGGATCGGTGCCATTGACGACCTTGCTGCTAGCGGCGGTGTTGTGCTCACTTTGAAGGGCGGCCCGGGGATCTAGCTTGTCGGTTTCTTTGAGACCTGACACATCGGCGAACTGGGTAGCCATGGGAGGGGGGACGATGGCGGGAGCCTGAGCTAAGCGCTGGATTTTAAGATTCGTGCGCACAGGGGAGGCGTCTGCCTTTTTGGTTAAACGAGATATGGCATTGGAAGAAAACCAGAAAAATGCGAAGAGGAAGAAATAAAGCAAGGTGAAGGCTGAGGCGATGATCAGGTCGCGGCGTTCCCGAGGGTCTTGTCCTGAGTAGGGCAAGGGAGAGTTCTTTTCGGTGGGCACGGCCAACGTCATAATTCGAAATTAGGATGCAAACTGAGTTAGGACAAGGTCGGCGGGTAGGCGGGGTGAGAAACAGGCCGACGAGGTCGGAATCGATCTACGGTGATATAAAAAGCGGGCACGAGATAGAGAGTGAGAAAGGTAGAAGAAAGCATGCCACCGACAACGGCGACCCCGAGTGGGCGGCGACTTTCGGCCCCCGCGCCGAAGCCGAGTGCGATGGGAAGAATCCCGATGATGGTGGAAAGGGCGGTCATGAGGATGGGTCGAAGCCGAAGGCGACCGGATTCGAGCATAGCTTCAAGGGCGGGGACACCGAGAGCCCGTTGTTGATTGGCGAACTCGACCAGAAGAATGGAATTTTTGGTGACGAGACCCAAAAGAAGGACCAGGCCGATCAAGCTGTAAAGGTTCAGATTCATGGAGGGAATTTCTGGAATCATTCCGAAAAGGATAGCCAGTGGTTTAGGCAGGGCACCTGGGGGAGCGTATTGGGGGATGACGGCCAACCCGTTGAGGAAACCGAGAACATAAATAAGTAGAAGCGCGCCGACCGCGGCCAAGGGCAGGGCGATCATGATGGTGAGAGGGTGGATGAAGCTTTCGAACTGGGCGGCGAGGGCCATGTAAACGATGAGAACTGCAAGAAGAAGGATCTGCCAGGCTTCGCCGACGCCAGAGCGCAGTTCGCGGGCTTCTCCGTCGAATTCCATTTTGATTCCAGGCGGAAGAATTCTCCGACCAATTTCTTCGGTTTTTTCGATGGCTTGGCCGAGGGTGCATCCCTGAGGCTGGCCACTGACTTGGGCGCAGCGTTGGCGGGCAAAGTGGGAGATGGAGTTGACCGAGCCTTTTTCTTTGGCTCGGACGAGATCACGAATGGGAACGAGTTGTCCGCTGCGGGCGCGAACATAGAGAGAATTTAGTTCGTCGGGTACGAGACGATCCACGCGGCGGAGTTGGGCAATTACGTCGTACTGTTTGCCCTCGAAGTTGAAGCGGGAAATATCGAGGCCCCCGAGAAGAATTTGAAGGGACTCGGAAATATCGCGAACGGAGATGCCGAGGGCGGCGGCACGGTTACGATCGATTTCAAGATTGAGCTGAGGTTTTTCGTAGTTGAAGTTGGTACGAGGTTGGCTGAGGAAGCCTGCTTGATCGATTTCGTCTCGCAATTCGCGGGCGCTTTTTTCTAATTGGACAAGGTTGGGGCCTTGAAGAATGACTTGGAAAGAGGCATCGAAACCGCGTCCGATGGCTTTGGGAAGAAAGGGAATGACGACCGCTCCACGAATTTCGCTGATCATGCGAGTGAACATGGAACCGCGAGCTCCTGGGCGGGCGAGTTGCAGTCCCGTGCGTTCCCGATCGGGTTTTAAGCGCATAAACATAATTCCAAGGTTGGATTGTCCTGGGGAACCGCGAGCCAGGGCGACGGCAGAAAAGTAGCCTTCGACCTCTGGATATTCGGAAGCGATCTTTTCGGCTTGGCGGATATAGCGATCAGTCGCTTCGGTGGTCGAGCCTTCTGGGGTCACGACAACGGCAACGATGGTTCCTTTATCTTCATCTGGAAGAAATTCTTGGGGAATCGCCTGATAGAGGAGAACGGTGAGTGCGAGGATTCCTGCGCCGAGTCCGAGGAGGGCACGGGGGTGACCGAGTGCAGCGGCAAGGCTCTTGGTGTAGAAAAGGGAGATACGATGTAAAACTGATTCGAGAAACCTGGCATAAGCGGGAGGATTGGCGGAAGGCGGCTTCAAGAAATAGGCACCGAGGGCAGGGCTGAGGGTCAGGGCGACGAAGGCCGAGATGGTGACGGAGCCAGCTAAGGTGACGGCAAATTCGCGGAAGAGAATTCCAGTGGTCCCGCTTTGAAAAGCGATGGGAAGAAAGACGACGACAAGGCTGGCGGTGATGGCGAGAATAGCCCCGGTGATTTCCTTCATGGAGGTAAGACTGGCTTCAAGGGGGGTCATGCCTTCTTCAATGTGGCGGACGATATTTTCGAGGACAACGATGGCGTCGTCGACCACGATCCCGATGGCGAGGACGAGAGCGAGTAGGGTGAGGATATTGACGCTGTACCCGAGGATGTAGAGCAAGGCGAAGGTCCCGAGAACGGAGATGGGAATGGCGGCGGCAGGGATGAGAGTGGAGCGGGCTTCTCGTAGAAAAAGGAAGATGAGGACGACGACAAGGAGAACGGAAATAATGAGGGAGACAACGACTTCGTCGATGGCGTTCTCGACATAAAGAGAAGAGTCGAAGGGGATATCGATTTTCACGTCGGCAGGAAGGAGGGGTTTGATTTTTTCTAGTTCACGACGGACTCTTTGAGCGACTTCGACGGCGTTGGCGTCGGATTGTTTGACTACGCCCAAACCGACGGCGGGTTGACCTCGAAAGCGGGCGATGGTTTGTTCAACGGCTGGCCCTATTTCCACGGTGGCAATGTCGCGCAAGCGGATGGGAGTGCCCTCTGTATCTCGGACGATGAGATCGGCGTACTGGTCGGGGCGATCCATTCTCCCTCTTGCTAAAATACTGAGGGAGCGTTCCTTGCCTTCAATTTGTCCTGAGGGAAGTTCCACATTTTCTTTTGCGAGGAGGGCGCGGATATCGGCCGCGGTGATCTGGCGAGCGGCCATTTTTTCTGAATCGAGCCAGATCCGCATGGAGGTTCTTTTCTCCCCGCCGAAGTTGATGCCGCCTACGCCTGAGAGAACTTGGAGGCGGTCTTTGATTTGGCGTTCGGCCAGATTGGTGAGATCGAGGGTCGAGCGGGTAGCGCTGGAAAGGGCGACCCACATGACTTCTTGGGCATCGGCGTCTTGTTTGGCGACGATGGGTTCTTTAATGTCGTCAGGAAGTTTGTCGCGGACTCGGCTAATGCGATCCCGGACGTCTTGGGCTCCGATATCGACGTCGCGGTTGAGTTCAAATTCAACTGTGATACTGCTGACCTGTTCCCGCGACTCACTGCGTAGGATTTTAATGCCAGGGATATTATTAATTTCTTGCTCCATGGGTTCGGTGACATCGGCTTCAACAAGTTCGGCGTTGGCACCAGGGTAGATGGTGATGACGGAGACGACGGGAGGGTCGATGTTGGGGAGTTCACGGACGGGAAGGCGGGATAGGGCAACGATGCCGACGAGAGCGATGGCCAGATTAGCCATGGTGGCGGCCACGGGGCGCCGAATACAAAACTCTGGAAGATTCATGGAGCGGGGGAAGTGGGAGATTGGGGTGTGGAAGGAGTTTCGGGGAGAAGTTTGCGACCAGGAGAAAGGCGGAGATTGCCTGAGCGTGCGACGAGATCGCCTGCGCGGAGTCCGCTGAGGATTTCGATCCGTCCTGGGATGCGGAGACCGGTTTCGATGGGAACGAGTTCGGCCACTCCCTCGGCGTCACGGTAGGTGGCGAAGCCGCCTTCGTGGGGAAAGATGCAATCTTCTGGGAGGGTGAGGGCTTTTTCTTTCGTTCCGATGGCGAGGTTAAGATTGGCGAACATTCCGGGTTTGAGTCGGTGATCGGCGTTGGGGATAAAAGCGCGGGCTTGGACGGTGCGGGTGGCCATATCGATCTGGGGTTCGATGAGATAGATTTCGCCAACGAAGACCTCGTCTCCGTAAGCGGCGACTTTGAGGTGGATGGGTTGGCCGGGTTGGACACGTGCACCGTAGCGTTCGGGAACACCAAAGGTGAGTTTCATACGATTGAGGGCGTAGAGGCTAACGAGAATGGTTTGGGGACTGACGTACTGACCGACGCTAATGGTGCGGTGACCAAGGACCCCAGCGAAGGGAGCGGTGAGGGTATATTCCTGGAGTCGTTTGCGGGCGAGGAGGAGAGAGGCTTGGGTCCGCATAGAGTTCGCACGGGTTTGATCGTGTTCCTGTTGGGAAATGGTGCCATCGGCGAGGAGGGTATCGGAGCGCTGCAGTGTCTCCTTGGCGTAAAGGTAGTCGGCTTCTGTCTCTGCGACACCCGCGGCTTGTTTGGATTCGTCGATTTGGAGAAGCACGTCTCCTTTTTTGACTACGGCACCTTCGACCATGGTGATGGAGGTTATTTCTCCGTCGACCTCAGGTTTGATGTCGACGGATTCTTCCGCCTCAAGTGTGCCGATGGCAGCAAGGGTTTCGAGGAGGGGACCTTCCTGGACGGCAACCAGCTCGACGGGAACAGGTCGATCCTTAGGTGGTCCGCCGCCTTTTTGACAGGCAATCAGAGCCAAGAAGGCTAGAAGAATGACAAAATGATTCATATGATGAATGGTTAACAATGTGAAGCATCTCCCGACCTTGGTCAAGAGGGGAGGAGATCGCGAATAGCGGTAATGAGATCGGGCAGGCCCTCGCCAGTGGTGGCTGAGACAGAAAAGATGGTTTTACGGGCAGCGGCTCGCAAGGCGGCAAGATTTTTGGCGGATTCGGGTAGGTCGCTTTTATTGGCAGCGATGAGAAAGGTGCGTTGCCCAAGAGCTGCGTCGTGAAGGCGAAGCTCTTTACGAAGGAGCCGATAATCTTCTACGGGATCGCGTCCTTCGGTTCCTGCGGTATCGACGACAAGCAAAAGAACGGCGCAACGTTCGATATGGCGCAAGAAATCGTGACCCAGTCCTTTGCCATCGTGGGCGCCTTCGACCAATCCGGGAATATCGGCGAGGGTGAAGCGATTTTCTTCGGCGGAACCGACCACTCCGATGTAGGGGGCGAGGGTGGTGAAGGGATAGGAGGCAACCTTGGGCCGAGCTGCGGATAGGGCGGCGAGGAGGCTAGATTTCCCAGCGTTGGGCAAGCCGACGAGGCCTACTTGAGCGATCGATTTTAGAACAAAGATAAATTCTCCTGATTCTCCGGGGCGGCCATCTTCGGCCATGCGTGGGGTTTGGCGGGTGGAACTGGCGAAGCGGGAGTTTCCGCGTCCGCCGCGTCCGCCTGCACAAAGAACGAATCTTTCGCCTGGGTTGGTAAGATCGATGAGGGGATCGCCTTCCTCTCCTGGTGGGAGGGGGTAAATGACGGTGCCGGGTGGAACTTTTAAGAGACAATCTTTGCCTGCTCTGCCCGAGCACTGTTTGCCGCTGCCGGTATTGCCGTTGCCAGCGCGAGCGTGGGGTCGAAAGCGGAGATCAATCAGGTTATTGAGTTGGGGATCCACCTCGAGAATGATGTCGCCGCCGTCGCCGCCGTCTCCTCCGTCGGGTCCGCCCTTGGGGACAAACTTTTCGCGTAGGAAACTGACGGCGCCACGGCCACCGTTACCGGCGTTGGCATGGATACGAACTCGATCAACGAACATTGGAAGTTTTCATCCATTTGTGAAGTCGGGGTGCAATGAGCGTGGCGAGAAAGGAGCCGAGGGTAAGGGGAAGAGCGCCAGAATATCCCCCTAATTTTGCGGCGAGCCAACCTGCTCCGAAAACAAGCCCAGCTAAGCCACAAGCTTCGATTAGGCCGAGGTGCCAGCGTTGTCCTGAGGAAAGACCAAGGCCAGCCGAGGCAAAAAGTATGGATAGGATGAGCCAACTGGGAGGATGGAGAACGGGAGTGGGACCTGCGGAGAGCCGAGTCCAGGTGCGGAGAACGGCATCGGCGAGAGCATGTTTACCGAGGGGGGAATCGATGGAAGGATCTACTTCGGCGAGGGTGGTGGCGATGAGAACGGGTTGGCGGGAGATTGCCTGTAAATTAAAGTAGGGGGGTAGTCCGATACGTTCCTGCTCGGCAGCAAGGACGACACCACGAATTTCCATTTTAGTGGTGGTGGGTTCGGCTTGATTCCAATCGATAGGGACGGAGCCGCGGAGATCGAGGGGGATGGTTTGGAGGAGAAGGCCTTGGGCATTGCGGAGAATCAAGCGGCGTCCCTGGAGTTCGGATTGAGCGAGGTCGGCGTTGAGGGCGCGAGCGTACATAACGAGGAGCCAAGAGGGAACGACGGAATCGGCTTGGCGAAAAACGAGAGGAAGGCGACGGAGTTGGCCATCTGCATCGGGAGTGATCTTCCAAGCGGCGAGGGTGGCGGATTGGCGAAGACTTTTTTCTGGGGCGAGAAATGAGTCGGCCGTACGCAGGCTTTGGAGAGAGCCATGGTGGGGAATTTTTGGAAGAGAGAGAGTTTCGGTGCTGGCGAGAGCAGGGAAAGTGGTAGCGGGGAGAACAGATGTCTCAAAGGAGGCGAGGGCGCGGGCCATCTGATCGTCTTGGGCGGGTTCAAGGACATCGGGGGCGTCGAGGGGTAGGAGTAGGCCGACGGGATTTGGGCGATAGGGAGATATGGCGCGGAGAAGGAGAGTGAGGTCAAGACGGGGCCATGGCCAAGGTGCGCCAGCGAGGTCTGCGATGGTGATGAGAGTGGGCAGAGGGGCGGTCTGGGCGGGAGCCGAAGTGGAGGGAAGGAGAAGTCGAGAATAGGGCACGGCTGCGGTGGCAAGGAGCAGACCGAGAGCGCTTGCGGCCAGAAGGGAGAGAATCCTAGAAATTTGCATCGTCCGACCCTAGCGGAAATCTGGGAAATGGCGAAGGGGAACCGGATTGAAAAAAGCTGTTAAGGAACTAGGCTAGCAGGGTGAAAAGTGGCACGATCGAATTACCGACAGAAAGTCCGCCGCAGGAGGCTGACTTTTCGGAGGCTTTTGCCAAAGGCTGGCGGGTGCTGGTCTGGAATGATCCGATCAACCTCATGAGCTATGTGGTTTTTGTATTTCAAAAAGTATTAGGTTTCGATGAGCCCAAGGCGAAGAAGCATATGTTGGAGGTGCATGAGCAGGGGCGGAGCATGGTGGCGATGGAAACGCGGGAGAAGGCGGAGATGTACTGCCAGCGTTTGCAGGAGTTCGGTTTAAAATCGACTTTGGAGGTGGCGCCCGCATGAGGGTGAGTCAGGAGGGAGCTGGGGACAGGCAAATTGAGTTTGCGGCTCCTGAGGCGGCACTTTTGCGACAAGCGTTGCAGAGTACGGTGGAGGCGTATGAGACTGATCCGAGTGAGTTGGATCCGATGGTGGGGAATGCTTGGTATGGGCAGGCGGGTTTGCGGGAAGCGGGGATTCGTGGGGAGGATGCGGTGCATTGGGTGGCGGGTTTGCACGAGGCGCGGATGGGGAGAGGAGCGGCGATGAAGAGTTGGCTCAAAACGTTGCCTCCAGTTGGGCAAGCGGGGCGGTGGGTTTTGCCGAAAGACGAGGTGGAATCTTTTCTGGCGACGTGCAATGACCATCGGTTAAGGCGGGCGGCCGAGTTCGATTTGGGGGAGGGGGATCTTGAAGTAAGGGCAATGGAAAGGGCCAAAGGGGATAAAAGGATCGCTTTAGTTGAAATTCACTTTCTAGCATGGATGATTGAACTCATTCTGCATGAATGAGTTAATAAAAAATAGCATCTCTTTTACTTGGAGTTTGGCTAATGCGTGCTAAGGACTTGTGGGCGTAAATCATATGCAAAACCGTACCGATGTAATTGTGGTGGGGGCTGGACCGGCGGGATGTGCCGTGGCCCGGGCGTATGCTATGGCTGGGCGGTCGGTGGTTTTGCTGGAGGCAGAGCCGGAAGGTAAAAGTCACAAGCGTTTTGCGGGCGAATGGCTTCATCCGCAAGGGGTGGATGCGCTGAAGAAACTTGGATTTGGCTCGATTACGTCGATGCAGGGACGGCCGCGGGGGCGCGGTTTTGTGGTTTATCCTGGGCACGGTGAATCTCCTGTAAAACTGGATTACGTGCAGGGTCAATTGGGTTTGGCTTTTCATCACGGAGACTTGGTGGACGAGATGCGCCAGATGGTAAGTGCAACGGATCGGGTAACCTTTCGTCACGGAGTGAGAGTGGCTTCGGTGGATGATGCGGGAGTGGTTTTGGAGGGTGGAGAAAGGCTGGAGGCAGGAATTGTGGTGGGTGCGGATGGTCGTTCGAGTGTGGTTCGGCGAAGTTTACGAGGGGCCACCTCGCATAAGCCGATGTCTGCCATGACAGGGATTCTGCTCGAGGGGGTAAAGGCACCCTATCCTGATTACGGCCACGTTTTTTTAGGAAAGCCTAGTTTTCTTCTTGGGTACGAGATTGCCCCTTCGGTGGTGCGGATATGTGTAGACGGACCCCTGAAATATACAGCAGAGATGAAAGATCCGGAATGGTTGATTGCGGCGACACGCGAGACCTTGCCTCCCGTTTGGAGGCAGCCGTGTGAAGAGCAGATTCGTGGCGGGCATTTGCGCTGGCAGGCGAATC
>CAMCNF010000020.1 GCA_945876115.1 Verrucomicrobia subdivision 6 bacterium
ATCATCTTCGCACCCGTATCCTGATGCTGCCCGTTATTCGCCAAAGCGATCGAAAGAACTTCGCCCCGGGCCTTCCGCCCCTTCAAAATCACTCCGGGATACTTCATCGTCAAACGCGACCCAATGTTGCAATCAATCCACTTGATCTCCGACTCCTCATGGGCCAACCCACGTTTCGTCACCAAATTAAAAACGTTCGGACTCCAGTTCTGCACCGTGATGTACTGGAGTTTCGCCCCCTTCATCGCCACCAACTCCACCACCGCGCTATGCAAGGTCACCGAATCAAACTTTGGCGCCGTACAACCTTCCATGTAGGTCAACTCCGCCCCCTCATCCACGATGATCAAAGTCCGCTCAAACTGGCCAAAGTTTTCTGCATTGATTCGAAAGTAGGCCTGCAGAGGATGCTTCACCTTCACCCCCTTCGGAACATAGATAAACGAGCCCCCCGAAAAGACCGCACTATTTAAGGCGGAAAACTTATTATCCGCCGTAGGAATCACCTTCCCAAACCACTTCCGAAAGATCTCAGGATGCTCCTTCAAACCCTCTCGGCTTCCGACAAAGATCACCCCTTGCTCCGCCACCGCCTTCTTAATGTTTGAGTAGGCCGCCTCGCTGTCAAACTGCGCCTCCACCCCCGCCAAAAATGCCCTCTCCTTCTCCGGAATCCCTAACCTCTCAAAGGTCCGCTTCACATCATCAGGCACCTCATCCCAAGTCCGCTTCGGCTTTGCCCCTTTTGATAGGTAGTAGCGAAAATCATCGAAATGAATATTCTCCAGATCCTTACTTGCCCAATGAGTCGGCAGAGGCTTCTCGCGAAATATCCTCAGCGCTTTCTTTCGAAATTCGCGAACCCAGTCCGGATCCTCTTTCACATCACAAATGTAATCGATCGTCTTCTCCGTCAGCCCCGTCCCAGCATCAAAAGCGTAATCCTCGGGATAGGAAAAATTTCCCTCATCCTGATCAATTTTTAGGTCCGGTTTTTCTATGGTTATTGCTTCGCTCATATTTTTATACAGTCGCTAGGTTTTCCACCCAGTCGTACCCTTTCTTTTCCATTTCCAAGGCAAGCTCCTTCGGGCCGCTCTTCACGATCCGGCCGTCTACCATCACGTGCACCACGTCGGGCACGATGTAATCTAGCAAACGCTGATAGTGGGTGATCACCAGAATTCCCATCTTCGGACCCCGCAAGCTATTCACTCCGTGGGAGACAATCTTCAGAGCATCGATGTCTAATCCCGAGTCGGTTTCATCCAGCACCGCATACTTCGGCTCGAGCATCGCCATCTGCAAAATCTCGTTCTTCTTCTTTTCTCCTCCCGAAAATCCATCATTCACCGCCCGAGAAGTGAAAGATCGATCGATCTTCAACAGATCCATCTTTTTGTAGAGCTCGTTGTAATACTCCACCGCATCGACCTCCTGCCCCTCAGGACGCCGCGCATTCAGGGCCGCCCGCATGAAATTCGCAATTGTCACCCCGGGAATCTCGCTGGGGTACTGAAACGCCAGAAAGAGACCCTCCCGCGCCCGCACGTCTGGATCCAAACCCAAAATCGTTTTTCCATCCAACAAAACATCGCCTCCCGTCACCTCATAATCTGGATGTCCCGCCATCACTTTGGCCAAGGTGCTCTTGCCCGAACCGTTCTTTCCCATAATCGCGTGCACCTCGCCCTTCGGCACAGTCAGATTCAATCCATGCAGAATTTCTGTCCCGTTAATTGCCGCCTTCAATCCTTTAATTTCCAGAGTGTTCTTCATTTTGTTTTTCCTTTTTCCAGATGCCCTCGAAAAACCAGTTCCACCGAATCGGCGCTGTAGTTTCCGGGTAACACCTTGACCAAATCCTTCATCATCCCCTCCGGCACTGGCACATCGTAGACCCGCCCTGTCTCCCGACAGTGAAAGTGGGCATGCGGGGAAAGATTCGGACAGTACCGCGTCGGCTCTCTCTCAATATTCACCTGCTTCACCAACCCGCAGGTCACTAACGCTTCCAAGCAATTGTAAACCGTGGCCATTGAAATCGTCGGCATCCTTGATTTTGTCCGCGTGTACACCTCGTCCGCCGTCGGATGGTTCCGTTCGTCCAACAAAATACTGAAGACCATCTCCCGCTGGGGAGTTGTTCGCTGACCAGCGTGATCCAAGGCATCACTCAAGGCGCCTCGATCCATCTGTTTAAGGGTCTTCATCAGCCCGCTAATATAGTTTAGAATTATTCTAAATCAAATTTTAAATGGAGGCCTAAGAGTTTAAGTATTTCAAGTGCCTAATATTCAACTACTTGAAGTTGAGCTAGCTCTTTTTCGATCCGACCAAACCTTACAAATCCCCTTCATTCGAGAGAGAATGTAGTAGGTAGTCTGACTCCTCACCCGCACCAACTGCGCCCCCACTATCTTTGGCACAAAATCACTAGCCAACTCCATCACCGCGTTTGGTGTCACCCCCTCCAACCCTTTACACAAAATCGCCGCCATCGCTTTGGTCAGCGTCTGCACCTGCGGTCCCAGCGTCATCCGAAAATGACTCCGCCCCTTCCCATCCACCTGCAAGAAAACCCCCACCGTATCCGCACACTCCTCGTCCTTTCGCACATCCTCCAAATCAAACTTCTCCCCATCCTTGGGTTCGAAATTTTTTGTCGTCAGGCTGTAAGAAACCAGACTCTCCCTTTTCTCCTCGTCCGGCAAATGCTCGAACAGCTGGACAATCTCCTGAAGTTTTTCGGGATATTCCATCTTCAGACTTTCGACCTAGCCACGGCATCCTTCTTCGTCCACTCCCAAAGCCGATCCAGCTCCGCCGCCAAATCCTTCTTGGCCTTTTCCAGATCCTCATTCGCTACCACTCTTTGCTTTCCGAAAAAGTAGCACTTCATCTTTGGTTCCGTGCCCGATGCTCGCACCGCCACCCGATATCCCTCTCCCAAATCAAACATCAACATCCGCTCCTTCGGAATCTCCTTCCCATCCACATCCCGATGGCATCCCTTCTCAAAGTCAGTTACCCCCACCACCTTCCTCCCCCCCCACAACTCTGGCGGACTCTTCTGATAACTACCCACCGCCTGCGCAATCTGCTTCGCCCCCTCCGCCCCAGGCATCTCTAATGTCCCCAACTTCTCCAAATAAAGCCCATGCTTCCGATAAATTTCGTCCATCTCCTCTAATAAGTTCCGACCATGCGACTTTGCCCATGCCGCCGCCTCCACCAACATCAATGCCGCCCCATTCGCATCCTTGTCCCGCACAAAATCCCCACCGCTGTACCCGTAGCTCTCCTCCCCACCAAAAACAAAAAAGGTACTCTTCTCCATCCTTCGCTTTCTCCACTCCTCCGCCCCCATCTTGCCCCGCCCCCCCGCCTCCTTTTCATACACACCCAACTTCTCTCCAATATATTTAAACCCAGTTAACGTCTCCACACACTTCATCCCAGCCGATCTGGCCAACTCCTTCTGCAAATCCGTGGTCACAAAAGTTTTAATCAAACAACAGCTCTTCTCCTGCCCCGGTTGAATCCAGCCCCGTGCCCGCATCCGCTCCATCCGATACGCCGCCAATAACGACCCGATCTGGTTCCCCGTCAAAAGTGGGTAATTTCCACTCCCATCCCGTACTGCCACCCCCATCCGATCCCCATCTGGATCGGTCGCCACCACCAAATCCGCCTTCTCCCTCTTCGCCTGCTCAATACCCATCGCCAACGCCTCCCCATTCTCGGGATTGGGGGACTTCACCGTCGGAAATCTTCCATCCCCCACCGCTTGCTCTTTTACCAACGAAACCTTTACCCCCGCTCTCTCAAGTAAATGGGGCGCAATCCTCACCCCCGTTCCATGCAAAGGCGTAAACACCACCCGCAAATTAGTCCCCTCCTTTTTCAACATCTCCCCCTCAATCACCAATTCTTGCAAAGCCTCCAGATAAGCCTCATCGATCTCCTTTCCGATCCTCACCACCTTTCCTCCCTCCTTCGCCTGCGGATTCACCTCAGGCTCAAGTACCGACTCCACCTCTCGAATAATTCCCGAGGCATGCGGCTCCACAATCTGTGCCCCATCCGAAAAATAAACCTTATACCCATTATCATGGGACGGATTGTGACTCGCCGTCACCACCACCCCAGCCTGTGCTCCCAAATATCGCACCGCAAAAGAAAGCTCAGGCGTCGAACGATCCTCCGTAAAAAGATAAGCCGTCCCCCCAGCCGCCACCACCGTCCTCGCGGCCAACTCCGCAAACTCATTCGAGAAGAATCTCGTGTCATGCGCAAACACCACCCTCGGAACTTCCTTCGGAAAAGATTTTTTTAAATAATTCACCAACCCCTCCGTTGCCCTCGCCACATTTTCATAATTCATACAGTTCGTTCCCACCGCCGGAAACTCGGGCCTACCCAACTCCGCCACCCTCCCCCTCTCCGCCTCCGTCACCACCTGCCCAATCGTCCGCCCACGTAACCCTCCCGTCCCAAAGGCCAACCTCCGAAAAAACCGATCGCTCAACTCTCCCCACTCCCCCGCACCCACCAGTGCACCCAAACTCACCTGCTCCAAACTCCCCTTCTTCCCACCCGCGAAGGTTTTCTTTATATTTTCCCCCGATTCAGCCGAAAGATGGCCCGCCACCACCGCCCCACTCACTTGATCAACTATTTTGTCGTTCCCCATAATCCCTTCTACCCAACCCACTCTTCCTAGGCGAGATTCCAATCCGAGGTTTCGCTCGCACCCACCGCACCCTCTCCGCTATCCCCAATCTATGCCCCTACGCTGGTTCGTACGAGGAGACCTCGATGGCCTCGTCGGTCTCTTCATCGACAACCTTCTTCTTCTTTTCCTCATTCTTTCCCTCGTCCCGCCCGTCTGCGGTATCCCCGTTGAAATCGTCGTCTCCCATATCCTGCCCGCCGCCGCCCTTTCCATCCTCGTCGGAAATCTCTTCTATGCTTGGCAAGGTCGTCGACTTGCCCTTCGCACCGGTCGCACCGACGTCACCGCCCTCCCCTTCGGTATCAACACCGTCAGCCTCATGGCCTACCTCTTCCTCATCATGGGTCCACTCTGGCAAAAAACCCACGACGCCGACCTCGTTTGGAGTGCTGGCATCTTTGCCTGCTGGGTCGGCGGAATTCTCGAACTCCTCGGCGCCTTCCTCGCTGATCCCCTTCGCCGCTGGCTCCCCCGCGCCGCCCTCCTCGCCCCTCTCGCGGGTATCGCCCTCACCTTCATCGCCATGCCTTTCGTTTTCAAAATTTATGCCAATCCCGCCATCGCCCTCTTTCCCATGCTCCTCGTCCTTTTCGCCTACGCCGGAAAAATTCGCCTCCCTCGCGGAATTCCTGCAGGACTCGCCGCAATTCTTCTCGGCACTCTCGTCGCCTGGACTCTCCACCGCTTCGGCCTCGCCCCCACCCCTCCACCTGCGCCCACTTCCTCGCTCGGCTTCTATCTTCCTCATCCCGCTTTCGATAAACTCTTCGCCTTTTTCCAACGCGAAGGCGCCGGGGCCTTCTTCTCCGTCATCTTCCCCATGGCCCTCTTCAACGTCATCGGCTCCCTCCAAAACCTCGAAAGCGCCGAAGCCGCCGGCGACCGCTACGCCACCCGCTCCTCCCTCTCCGTCAACGGACTCTCCACCCTTCTTGCCGCTTTTCTCGGCAGCCCTTTCCCCACCACCATCTACATCGGCCATCCAGGCTGGAAAGCCATGGGCGCCCGCACCGGTTATTCCACCGTCAACGGCATCCTCCTCGCCCTAATTTGCCTCTCAGGCGCCACTGGACTCGTCCTCCGCTTCATCCCCCTCGAAGTCACCCTCGGCATTCTTCTTTGGGTCGGAATTGTCATTACCGCCCAAGCCTTTTCCGATACTCCCGCCAAACACGCCCTCGCCGTCGCCGTCGGACTCATTCCCTGCCTTGCGGGTTGGGCCGCTCTGATTGTCGAAACAACCGTCCGCTCCGCTGGCTCCTCCCTCTCCCTTGTCGCCACCCAATCCAGCGGCGACCTCGTCATCTCAGGCCTCTTCGCCCTCAGCCAAGGATTCCTCTTATCCAGCATTCTTCTAGCCGCTATGGTGGCCTTTGTCATCGACCACCGTTTCCTCGCCGCCGCTAGCGTCGCCCTCGTCTCCGCCGCCCTCTCCAGCCTCGGGCTAATCCACGGAGTCACCTTAACCCCCGAAGGCGCCCAAGCCCTTACCGGTTGGTGGGTCTGCCCCTCATTTACTCTCGCTTACATCGCCACAAGCGTAGTACTTTTCGGCCTGTTTTTTCTCCATCGAAACAATCCCCGCGAAGCGGCCCACCCCTAAACATTTTAATTTGAAAAAACCCCCCAAATACCTCTGCGAACGCTGCACCAACTGCTGCCGCTGGCCTGGCGATGTCAAAGTCAGTGATACCGAGATCAGCGCCATCGCCTCTTTCCTAAAAATGAAACAAGACCTCTTCATCGAAAAATATACCCGCCTCCGTACCGACCGCCGTGGCCTCTCCCTTATCGATCAACCCGACGGCGCCTGCATCTTTCTCGACGGCCAAGATTGCCAAATCCAATCCGTCAAACCCGACCAGTGCCGTGGCTTTCCCAACGCCTGGAACTTCCCTGGCTGGCGCGATATCTGCCAAGCCACCGAAATCGTCTAAACCCTAAACCTTCTCCCCCGCATATTCCCGATACCAATCGACAAACTTTTGCATCCCGTCCTCAATCGTCGTCCTCGGCCGAAACCCAACCGCCTCCACCAAATCATCCACCTTCGCCGAAGTCGCTAAAACATCTCCCGCAGGAACAGGCTTCATCACCACCTTCGCCTTCTTCCCCGTCGCCGCTTCAATTGCCTGCACAAAACGCTGCAACTCTACCGGCTGGTTATTCCCGATATTGTAAATTCGATACGGAGCCAAACTCGTCGCAGGGTCTGGCTTCCGCCCATCCCACTCCGGATTGCCCTTCGCCGGCTTAACCGTCAAACGAGCCACCGCCTCCACAATATCGTCCACATAAGTGAAATCTCGCAGCATTTTCCCTTCCCCATAAAGCTCGATCGCTTCGCCCTTCAAAATCGATTGAGTGAACTTGTAGTAAGCCATATCCGGCCTACCCCAAGGACCGTACACCGTGAAGAATCTCAATCCCGTGCACGGAATCCCATAGAGATGCGCATAGGAGTGCGCCATCAACTCATTCGCCTTTTTTGTCGCTGCATACAACGAAACCGGATGATCCACATTATCCCTCTCCGAAAAAGGCAGACTCTGATTCAGCCCATAAACCGAACTGGAACTCGCAAAGATCAAATGACCCGTCTTCTCCGCCCGACAAGCCTCCAAAACATCCAACACCCCCTCTAAATTACTCCGCGCATAGGCGTGGGGATGGGTCAAACTATACCGCACCCCCGCTTGCGCCGCCAAATGCACCACCACTTCAGGCTTCACCTCCTGCCAAATTTTTTCCACTCCCGTCCGATCTCCCAAATCCACCTTCAAAAATCGAAACTCAGCACTGCGTTCTAGCCTCGCCAACCGCGCCTCTTTTAATTTCGGATCATAGTAATCATTCAGATTGTCCAACCCCACCACCCGATCCCCTTGACCCAGAAGCCGCTCGCTCAGGTGATAGCCAATAAATCCCGCCGCTCCCGTCACCAGTACCGTCCGACTCATGCCACCTCCATTCGAAACCATTCCATCCGATCTCCATCAAACTCAAACCAACCCCGAAATTTTTCTCCCGCCAACAACCGCGGCATCCACTGCTCATCGTCCGCCCACATCCGCCCATAGGGAATCTCACTCATCGAACACCAGAAAGGCTTCGCCTCATCCGTCTCGCACAACTCCCCCGTCCAACCCGACGCCCGATAAAGCTCCACGTGCAAAGAGTACCCGTCTCGGAATTGAAAACTTAACTCTCCCGCCCACTCCATTCCCGTCGGTGTAAGCCCCACCTCCTCCTGCGTCTCCCGTATCGCCCCCTGCTCCGCCGTCTCCCCCGCCTCGATTCTTCCTCCCGGCCCATTCACTTTGCCCGCCCCCAACCCACGCTTCTTCTCGATTAACAAAATTTTACCATTCTCAATTATAAAACAAAGCGTTCCCTTCTCCTGCGGTTTCCAATTCGCCCCATCCACCCTTTCGCGGGTCTCGCCGACTGGGGAAGGTGACATCGCTTTGCCTTAACGCAACGAATCACTCGATCGGTCTTTCGACATCAGTTTTTTCCGCGCATCTTCCAAAAGCTTCCTCTCCGCCGCAGTTAAAGATCCCATTCCCTCCCGCGAAATCTTTTCCAGAATCGGATCCACCTTTTCTAAGGGCAACACTCCCACCACCTTTTTCCCTACACCACCCTTCGTTTTCCCTGCTTTTTTTCGCCGAGACGGAAAAGAAATGCTCGGCCAATCTACCCCTCCACGCCGTACCCAACCCACCGCCAAAACCGCCGTTGCCCACAACTGCACCCCGCCCGACCAGTCCCGTCCCGCAAAATAGGTCAAACTGTACACCGCCAATAAAATCCAACCCACCCAACGCGCAGACAAACCAATGAAAAATTGCGCCCCAGGATGCAAAGCGCAGAAAGCCAAAAACACCGCGAAACTAATCGTACTCGAGCCGGCCAAAACCCCCGAACCCAACCACGGTGCCAACCCCGCCAAAAATAACGCCGGCACCACCGCCAACGCCACGTAAAGCCATCCTAGCGGCTTCCGCCCAATCGCCGACTCCACCTCCCGCCCAAACCAGAAAAACATCAGCATCTCCATCGCAAACCAGATTCCCTCCTGCCGAATATCATGAACAAAAGGATAGGTTAGCAAGGTCCAGACATGGCCTTCCTGCAAAGCCGCAGGAGTAAATACCGCCGCCGTCACCCATCCCCCAAGTCCCGAGGCCGTCAAAATCGCACCCGCCGCCATCGCCGCCGTGTGCACCCCCACCAGAAGAATCGTTAGATCTACTCGCACCGCGCCGATCGTAAAAATCGGACCCTCCGCCCCTTCCCATCTCTGCCATGGATTAGACCAAGCCATTATTAAAATACTATTGGGCGAAATCTTCTGCGGAGCAAGCCGAGCAGATCAGATCTGATACTCGTTCAGCTTTCCCTTGGCCGCCAGCTTGGCTTGTACTCTCTCCGCCAACCGCGCCAAGGACTCTGCCTGCAAAACTTTCCAAGCCGCCTGCTCCGCATCTTTTTGCAACTTTCCCCACACTTCCCCCACCGCATCCCCACGCTTCTCCGAGGGACTCCCCCCTTGACCATCCACCCAGCCCACAATCTCACCCATGCGAATCTTCTCCGCCGCCCGCGCCAGCTCGTACCCACCCCCCGCCCCCCGCCGGCTCACGATAAATCCCCCCTTCCGCAAAAGTCGTAGCACCTGCTCCATAAACTTAGCCGGTGTCCCCGACATCTGCGCCAAGGCCGCCGCTTGCTTCACCTGACCACTTCCCCCCTCCAATGCCAAAACCACCAAAGCCCTTACCGCATACTCTGTTGTTCGTGTCGCTGCCATCCCCCCATCGTCCCGAGGGTTATTCCCCACGTCAACCCCGCCGATCCGCGCATCCCGTTGCCAAGCCCAACGCGCGCATGTAATCTGAGAACAATGAAAGCGGAAAACGGAAACGCCACCCCGGCTCCGGAAGCCGATTCGGGCATTGTCATCACCAGCCGGGTTCGTCTTGCTCGCAACGTTAAGGATTTTCCCTTCCCTGGCTGGCTCAAAAAAGCCGATCGCCTCAAACTTCTCGAACAGATCCAGCCCGCCGTCGCCGACCTCGCCCCCATGCGCCCCGCGAAAGTTTCCGTCGCCATGGAAACCCTTACCCCACTCGACAAACAACTCCTCGTCGAGAAGCACCTTATCAGCCGCGAACACGCCGCCAAAAACGCTGGGAGCGGCCTCGTGGTCAACGGTGACGAAAGCCTCTCGGTCATGATCAACGAAGAGGACCACATTCGCCTCCAAGCCCTCCAGCCAGGCTTTCATCTCCTCGAAGCCTGGGATGCCGCCGACAAACTCGACACCGCCCTAGAAGAAAAACTCGAGTACTCCTTCTCCCCCTCCCTTGGCTACCTCACCGCCTGCCCCACCAACGTCGGCACCGGGATGCGCGCCTCCGCCATGCTTCATCTCCCCGGTCTCGTTCTCGGCGAGCAAATCAACCAAGTGATTAAGTCAGTCAATCAACTCGGCCTCGCCGTCCGCGGTCTCTACGGAGAAGGAACCGAGGCCCTCGGCAACCTCTTCCAAATCTCTAACCAAACCACCCTCGGCGAATCAGAACGCCAAATCCTCGATCGACTCCTCAAAGTCGTCCGCCAACTCATCGAACTGGAAACCAACGCCCGCCAAAAACTCGTCCAAGAAAAATCCCGCATGCTCGCCGATCAGGCAGGCCGCTCCTACGGGATCGTCCTCCACGCCTACTCCATCTCTTCAAAAGAAGCCCTCAATCTTCTTAGCCTCCTGCGCCTCGCCACCGATCTCGCTCTCCTCCCCGCCAGCCTCAAGCCCAAACTTGATGCCCTACTCATCTCCACCCAACCCGCCCACCTCCAACAAGCTTCCCAAAAGAAACTCGGCGCCGAAGAACGCGATGCCTGCCGCGCCGATCTCCTCCGCGAGAAACTCAAAGGCGTCGCCGAACCCGCCATGCGTAAATTGCACCTCTAACCATCTTGAGCTAACCTAAAACTCGTGAACAATTTCACCCCACGCGCGCAACAAGTACTCGCCCTCGCCCGCAAAGAGGCCGACCGGTTTAACCACAACTACGTCGGCACCGAACATATTCTTCTCGGCCTGATCAAACTCGGCCAAGGCGTCGCCGTCAATGTCCTGCAGAAAATGGGCCTCGACCTCGAAACCGTTCGCATGGAGGTCGAAAAACAGGTCGGCACCGGCCCCGATACAAAAATCACTGGCAACATCCCTTACACTCCCAGAGTCAAAAAAGTCCTCGCCCTCGCCAGCAAAGAAGCCAAGGCCCTCCACCACTCTTATGTCGGCACCGAACACATCCTCCTCGGCCTCCTCCGCGAAGGCGATGGCGTCGCCGCCCGCGTCCTCAAATCCCTCGAGGTCGATATCGAACGCGCCCGCCAGGAAGTCCTCAAAGAACTCGATCCCAATTTCGAGGAAGGTGCCGAACCCGCAGGCGGACTCGAGGAATCTACCCCCGCGGAATCCTCCACCGGCGGAGCCGCTGGCCCTTCTCGCAAGGACATTAAAACCCCCGCCCTCAAAGCCTTCGGCCGCGACCTCACCGAACTCGCCCGCAAAAATGAACTCGATCCCGTCATTGGCCGTAAAAATGAAATCGAACGAGTCGTCCAGATTCTCTGCCGCCGCACCAAAAATAATCCCGTCCTCATCGGTGAAGCTGGCGTCGGTAAAACCGCCATCGTCGAAGGCCTCGCTCAAGAGATCGCCTCGGGCAACGTTCCGGAAATTCTCCGCGATAAAAAAGTCATCACCCTCGATCTCGCCCTCATGGTCGCAGGAACCAAGTACCGCGGGCAGTTCGAGGAGCGCATCAAAGCCGTCATGGAAGAAATTCGTAAACTTAAAAGCGTCCTCCTCTTTATCGACGAGCTTCATACCCTCGTCGGTGCCGGTTCAGCCGAAGGCGCCATGGATGCGTCCAATATCATTAAACCCGCCCTCTCCCGCGGCGAACTGCAGTGCATCGGCGCCACCACCATGAACGAATACCGCAAATACATCGAAAAGGACTCCGCCCTCGAACGCCGTTTCCAAACCGTCCGTGTCGACGCCCCCTCCATCGACGAGGCCATCGCCATCCTTCACGGCCTTCGCCCCAAGTACGAAGCCCATCACCATGCCAAAATCTCCGATGATGCCCTCTCCGCCGCCGTCCGCCTCAGCGAACGCTATATCACCGGCCGCTATCTCCCCGATAAAGCCATCGATGTCATGGACGAAGCCGGCTCCCGCTGCCGTATTGCCGCCAGCCTCCGCCCTGCCGAATTTAAAACCTCCGCCGCAGAAATCGAAACCATTCGTGCCGAAAAAGAAGCCGCCATAAAGGCCCAAGATTTTGAACGCGCCGCCGCCCTTCGCGATCGCGAAAAAGAATCCACCACCAAACTCGAGACCGATCTCGATGCTTGGCATAAAAAACGGGACGAAATTATTGTCGATGTCGGGGAAGAAGATGTGAAACACATCATCTCCAAATGGACAGGCATTCCCCTCACCCGCATGGAGGAGGCCGACCTCTCCAAACTCCTCACCCTCGGCGATGACCTCCAAACCCGCGTCATTGGCCAAGCCGAAGCCGTTCAGGCACTCGCCAAAGCCCTCCGTCGCTCCCGCGCCGATCTTAAAGACCCCAAACGTCCCATCGGCTCTTTCCTATTTCTCGGCCCAACCGGCGTCGGTAAAACCCACTTAGCCAAAGCCCTCGCCGAAGAAGTCTTCGGCGAGAAAGATGCCCTCGTCCAACTCGATATGTCCGAATACATGGAGAAGTTTAATGTCTCCCGCCTCATCGGTTCCCCCCCAGGATACGTCGGCTACGAAGAGGGTGGTCAGCTCACCGAAAAAGTCCGCCGTCGTCCGTACTGCGTCGTCCTTTTTGACGAAATCGAAAAAGCCCATCCCGATGTCTGGAACGTTCTCCTGCAAATTCTCGAGGATGGCCAAATCACCGATAGCCTTGCCCGCAAAATTGATTTTCGAAACACCATTATCATTATGACCTCCAATGTCGGAGCCGAACTCATTCGTAAAGGCAGCACCATGGGCTTCGGTACCCCCATCCAAGAACAAGACTACGCCGTCATTAAAGAGAAAATCCTCGGTGAAACGAAGAAAACCTTCAAACCCGAGTTTCTCAATCGGCTCGATGACCAGATCGTCTTCCACTCTCTTACCCGCGAAGACCTTGGAAAGATCGTCTCCCTCGAAGTCACCAAAGTCGCCGGTCGCCTCAAAGAAAAGGGAGTGGTCATCGAACTCAATGCCGAAGCCTCCGCCTTCCTCATCGAAAAAGGCTACGAGCCCGTTTACGGCGCTCGCCCCCTTCGCCGCGCTATCGAAAGATTCCTCGAAGACCCTATTGCCGAAGAAATCATTCGCGGAAAAATTAAAGCAGGCGACCGCGTTGTCGTCGGTGCCAACAAAGAGGCTCTCACCTTCACCACCACCACACCCCCTGCCCCCGCCACTCCCGCCACCACCGCCGCCACCTGAACACCTCTCCGGATCACGCCCAGCGCGTCCGCCACCTCTTCGGCGAACTCGCTCCCTCCTACGACTTCCTCAACCGCCTTTTTAGCCTCGGCCTCGATATCGGTTGGCGCAAGAAACTCGTCTCCTCCGTAGCCTCCCACTATCCGCAAAAAGTGCTCGATCTCGCCTGCGGCTCAGGCGATGTCTCCCTCCTTCTTCAAAAAGCTCTTCCCACCGCAGAAATCATCGGCCTCGACTTCTCCCCCCCCTTGCTCGCCCAAGCCAAGGCCCGCGGAGTCAGACAAACCATCGAAGGTGACGCCCTCCAGCTACCCTTCCCTCAAAACCATTTTTCCGCCGTCACCCTTGCCTTTGGCCTGCGCAACTTTGCCGACCGCGCTCGCGGGCTCAACGAGATTCATCGAGTGCTGTCCCCAAACGGAATTTTCGCTCTTTTGGAATTCAGCCCACCCCCGCCTCCCTGGAATCTTTTCTGGAATTTTTATCTATTCCACCTTATGCCTTGGGTCGCACAGCAGGTGGCACAACAAGGCGACGCTTTCCGCTACCTCGCTAAAAGCATTTCTGAGTTCCCCACCCCACCAGCCCTCAACCAAGAACTGCAGGCCTGTGGACTCACACTCCTCTCAACTCGCTCCATGTCCCTCGGCCTCGTCCGTCTCACCATCACTCAAAAGCGTTAAACTTCCAACTGTAGAAAAATATACCTTAGAGGTATTGCGGTGGGTCCCCTTCTGACCCTCCCCTGACCGATCCTTCCTTCGCCTCTGGCTAGAATGAATTTATACCTTGGAGGTATGAGGATTGGTCCCCTTTGAAACCCGCCCCTGACCGATCCTCCTTTCGCCTCCGGCTAGAATAAATTTATACCTTGGAGGTATGGGGATTGGTCCCCTTTAAAACCCAACCCCGACCGATCCTTCTTTCGCCTCCGGTTAGAATAAATTTATACCTTGGAGGTATGGGGATTGGTCCCCGTCAGACCCGCCCCTGACCTATCCTTCCTTCGCCTCCGGCTAGAATGAATTTATACCTTGGAGGTATGGGGATTCGAACCCCAGACCTTCTCATTGCGAACGAGACGCTCTACCAACTGAGCTATACCCCCAATGAACTTCCACTTTAAACTACAACCCCCCCATTTCAAGCACCCAACACACCTGCCATAGATTTAAGGTTACAGGTCGTCTTCCGAAAAGAATCTGCATTTCCACCTATGGCCCTTGGCCAACGGTGCTCACGCTTACGTTTTCACCTATCCTTACTTAGCAGGTAGGACAGCCAGCTGCATAATGTTGGTGTTGGATATCAGCCTCAGCTCACCCGACCAGTCGTCGGCTATTGGATTTCATCCTCCATCCCAAATCGCAGACGTATCGCTCATTCATCTGTATTCGCTCCCATATCCGCTCATATCCATTTGGCGTAGTGGCTCGTAGATGGATATTCTCTGTGGGTTTTGTTTACGCCAGCCTTTATGCTTCGGCATCCAAGTTTTCGGCTTGCGAAACCGATCCTCAAATCAAAAACAGACGCGTGTTTGTTTTCATTCCTTGGGCTTTTAATCCGTAGCCTACTTCTGGGCATGCGTTTTTGGGCTAGTAACGACCAAGTAGTTCGTGAACATCTCGGAAAATATCGCTTTTGGTAATCGCAACACCTGATCTTCTTTGACTGATGGATCCAGTAGGTAAATACTGTTTTGGTCGTATCCAAAGACGACAACTGCATGACCTACGATTTTATAGGGAATAATACTGCTTTCATAAACAATACCTGCAATGACAGGTTGGTTCTTATTAATCTGTTCCTCAATCAAAGAGAAGCACTCGTCAGAGTTTGTAATTCTGCAGTTGTTCCATAAATAGCCGATTGTTTCCAGCCCTTTGGTGAGCTTAGTAAATGAGGTGGCCGTATTATATTCTAAAGGCTTTCCATTTTGATATCTGGCTTCGGCAAGCTCCTTAATCTTTCGCTGATCAAAATTAACTTCACCGTAGTGTTTTAGAATCATTTCCGCACATGCTGCTGTGCAGAGTTCTGGCTCCTGCGGAATGTTTCGGATCTGTATGTATTTGGCGCCGGATCCGGCTAGAGAGTCCGCTTGCATGACAGCGTTTATTCGAGAAGTTTTAAAAAAACTAGGATCTGTAACACACTTGGTCGGAAAAGCTGAAAAAAACAATATCGGAATCGAAACAACAAAATACACCAAGAAAAAAATTCCCGGTAGCTTCTTTTTTGGGAACTTCTTCTCAAAGACATAATCTATAATAAATATTGTTGCGATTAACACCGCCCCAACCAATGAAAGGTGTCCGAGCATCTCCTTTGCATCGATGAAGCTAGTAGCCCTGCAGTAGTAATCCTGTAGTAGATCGCTCATCGCTAAAATAGATCATCAATAAGACGGGGAAGGTAGCAAGGGGTTTTATTGTCAGTTACTTATTCAAAAATAGCCGCGTATTTAGTGGTTGTTGTGGCTTCAGCTTCACACAGGCCGCTTAAAAACTCCTGATGCAGCCGCTCCTAAGGGTTTTTTGCGTCTGTGTTCGCTTTTGCCTGTCTCGGCGGGGAAAATATCAATTATGGCACCATGCCATTTATGGGAAAATATAGCCCTTTAGAGGTTTTTCAAAAATAGGGGTATATTAAAAAGCATATTACAAAGGGCTATTTCATCATCTTATAATCCCTTTTTCATATAGCTAAAAGTCACCCCCGAAAAGTCACCCCCAATATAAGAAAATAGACCTAGACAGACTTAGACTTAATTTAATCCTATCATATTTATAACACTAATTATCAATACTTTATCTGTTGTATTCCGCATTAGTCCAAATAAGTCTAAACAGCCTGTTTTATAGTAAATCTTTTTGCGAACGAGACGCTCTACCAACTGAGCTATACCCCCAATGAAAAAATTACTTTAATTCCTTAACCCATCATTTCAAGTCCACCGATCAGTCTAGTGCCTTTAGCCTTAGGCCTTATTACAACTGATGTTCGTTTTCTAAAAACCCACGCAAATGCCGGATCCGCGTCGGATGACGCATCTTCCTCAGCGCTTTCGCCTCAATCTGCCGAATTCGTTCGCGCGTCACCTTAAATTGACGCCCTACCTCCTCCAAAGTCCTCGAATACCCGTCCACCAAACCGAACCTCTGCTCCAGTACCGCCCTTTCCCGATCCGTAAGACTATCCAACACATCCTTAATCTTCTCCTTCAACATCGAATACGCCGTCATGTCCGACGGGTTCTCCGCACTCTTGTCTTCAATGAAATCTCCAAAGGTCGTGTCGTCGCTATCTCCCACCTGAGCCTGCAACGAAATCGGCTGTTGGGCCATCTTCAAAACCGCCCGCACCCGCTCCACGGGCATCCCCGTCTCATCCGCCACCTCCTCAGGCGTCGGCTCTCTCCCAAACTCCTGCACCAACTGCTTCTGCACCCGCATCAACTTGTTGATCGTCTCAATCATGTGCACCGGAATACGAATCGTCCGCGCCTGATCCGCAATACTCCGCGTGATCGCTTGCCGAATCCACCACGTCGCATAGGTCGAAAACTTGTACCCTCTGCGGTATTCAAACTTCTCCACCGCCTTCATCAACCCCATGTTCCCCTCTTGAATTAAATCCAAAAACGATAAACCACGGTTCGTATATTTCTTCGCAATCGAAATCACCAAGCGCAAGTTCGCCTCGACCATCTCCGTCTTCGCCCGCATCGCCTTCCGCACCCACTCCCGCAGATCGCGGTGATGAGCAAAGAATTCCACCTGCGAAAGCCTCGACCCATGCTCAATCTCCTCAATCTCTTCCTTGAGCGTTTTCCGCCTTCCCTCATGCACCCGACTGCGTGACTTCCCCTTAATCAACGCCTCCAACTCCGATGTCTTTTCCTGCAACTGGCGATGAACATTGTCCGAAACCAAAATAAACTCTTCCAATACCTTCTGCTTGAAAAAGAACTTCACGAAGAGTTTTTCCGCCGCCTCTTGCAGCTTGCCCAGCTCGTTCGCTACCCGATGCCGCGCCACCGCCGATTTCGCATCGGCCACCCGCGCGTACACCTTGTGCGCCTTCTCATGCGTCGCATGCAACTGCTTCACTAGGGTCTTCAACATCGTCATGTACTTTTCCCGACCCTCAATCTTTTTATCCTGAATCACTCGATCAAAACGTTCCCGTGAGTTCAGCAACTTCTCTCCCAGCGAGATATACTCCTTGGCGATAAACCCAAACTTGTGCAAGTGCACCACCGCCCCGATATCCGACTCCTCAATCCGCTTCGAAATCTCCACCTCTTGTTCCCTGGTTAAAAGCGGTACTTGCCCCATTTGCCGCAAATACATCCGTACGGG
The DNA here is from genome assembly GCA_945876115.1 of Verrucomicrobia subdivision 6 bacterium. Classification (GTDB taxonomy): domain Bacteria; phylum Verrucomicrobiota; class Verrucomicrobiia; order Methylacidiphilales; family Verrucolacustridaceae; genus Verrucolacustris. The sequence goes on from CAMCNF010000020.1 coordinate 17,630, forward strand.
GTCATCCAGAATATCCAGCTTCTCTGGCTTCTCCTCTGCCACCACCACTTCACTGCCATCTTCCTCACGAGCCGGTTTCTTATACCGATCGACTTCACTCGCCTCGATCACGTCGATTTCGAAATTCCGCAAGAAAATCAGTACCGCTTCCACCTGCTCAGGCTTCGTCACCGTCTCGGGCAACGCTTCATGCAAATCATCGTGCGTCAGATAACCTTGTTCCCGCGCCAACTTGATCAACTCCCGCAACCGCTCCTGCTTCTCTGGACTCTGCGCCCAAATCCCTAGTCCATTGTTTTCTGTCGTCGGAGAACCATTCAGTGCTTCCTTCGCCTCAATCTCTGCCGCCGCCAACTCTGCCGCCGAAGGTTCATCCGGAGAGGCCACCGCCTCCACCTTTGCTTTTATCTTGGCGCGGGATGCAGGCAACTTAGGCGACTTGCTCGCCTTGCTTTTCGTGATCTTTTTCATGCGTGAAAGGAGCAATATTTTATAGATTTATGCATGAAGGTAAACATTAAGCATTAGCTTTCGGAGCCCCCTGTGTCAAACGCGCCCTTCTCTTAAGCAGTTCTCCCTGTTGGCGAAGCACTTCCGCGGCGTCGGGATCCCCCTGACCCATCGATCTCAACCGCGCCGACAACCTTTCCGCCTCTCTCCTCAAAAAATCTCCCTCCAACCGCCCCGCCAACTTCTCCAGCGCTCCATCCCATCCCTCCTCCTGCAACTTCTCCCACATGCTCGCTTCTAATCCCGTGACAAAATCCTGCTCCTCTGCCGCCAAGTGAGGCAATAGATCCGCCAACCCCGTCCACCCATCATCTCGATACAACCCCCTCATTTTCAAATAAAGCTCCTCTCCTCCCAGATTCTTCAACCACACCTCCTCCACCTTTCTTTCCACCTCAGGAAATTTTCCAGGCTGGCCCAGCACTAGCAAAAAGAGCTCCCGCATCACTGGATGTACCTCCAGCGGTTTCGTCGCCTGAATCCCTGGCGTCTCTCTTGTCTCTCTTTGTTCGCTCCTTTCAAGAATTTTTGCCGCCTGCCCCCTCGCCTTCTCCACCTCATCCATCACCAAACTTTCCCCCAAACCCAACCGCGACGCCGCCCGCACCACCAAACCCGCCCGACTCACCGCGCTCCCCACCAACCCCAGCAACTTGGCCACCGCTTCCACCGCCCGCCTCCGCCCACCAGGACTCTCCCCCTCCTGCTTCGTCTGCCAATCCACAAAGAAATCTAGAAAATCTACCGCCTCGTCCAGCTTCCCCCGAAACGCCTCCGCTCCCCCTTTGCGAATCAATGAATCCGGATCATCCCCCGCTGGCAAACGCACCACCTTCACCCCCAACTCCGCCTTCGCCAACCCACCCCACCCCTGCCCACCCTCCACCAAAACCCCACCCAACCTCCCCGCCGCCCGATCCCCCGCCGCGTCCGCATCCAAACAAATCACAATCTCCTTAGCAAACCGCCCAATCAATTTCGCATGCTCCTCCGTAAAACCCGTGCCCAACGGCGCCACCGTCTCCGTAAAACCTGCCGCCTGCGAACGCAACACATCCAACTGCCCCTCCACCACAATCGCCCGACCCGCCTCCGCCATCGCCCTCCGCGCTCGATCGAATCCAAAGAGTACTCTCCCTTTTTTGAAAATTACCGTCTCAGGCGAATTGACATACTTCGGCTCCTCTGGCCCCGCTCCCGCCAACACCCGCCCGCTAAAGGCAATCACCCGCCCCCCTTCATCCAAAATCGAAAACATCAGCCGATTACGAAAACGATCATAAACCCGACCCGACTGCGCTCGCAACGCCACCCCCGAGGCAATCATCTCCTCTTCCGTATATCCACTCTTCTTTCCCCAATCCAATGTCGCCGTCCACGCCGCCGGCGCGAAACCTAATCCAAACCGCGTAATCCACTCCAATGGAATCTCCCGCTCTTTCAGATACGTCCGCGCCTCTTCCGCCGAAGGATCACTCGCTAATAGATCCCGCCAGTGCAGTGCCAGCGCCGCGTGAATCTGTCGCAACCTCTCCCGCTCCGCCCCGCTCCCCCCATCGCCCCCCCCTTTTCCTCCTCCGCCCGCCTCATCCTCCACCGCCACCCCCGCTCGCTCCGCCAAACGTCGCACCGCCGCGGGAAAATCCAGCCCCTCCGTCATCATGATAAACCGAAAAACATCCCCACCAGAACCTGAACTAAAACATTTAAAAAACTGCTTGTCAGGATGGACGTAAAAAGAAGGGGTCTTTTCCTTCTTAAATGGACTCAATCCTCGGAAGTTTGTCCCCACCCGCCGTAACTGCACAATCGCTCCCGCCACCTCCACTAGGTCGCTCGCCCGCCTCACCTTCTCAATCGTTTCTGCAGAAAAACCCATACTCTTCCGTTCTCCCCCCCTCCCGCCAACCCACAAGCCTTTCCCCACGAGTTGCTCCAACCCACTTTTTCCTGCATCTTAATAACTTCATGCCCTTTACCCTGATCCCCACCCTTGCAACTCCCACTAGACGAGTTCTCTCTCCTCGCCTCGTTAGCAAGATGACATCCTTCAGCCTCTTCGCCCTGCTTCCTTGGATTCCTCTTCTCCACCCCCACCACTCTCCCGCTGCCGATGCCCCCCCTACCCCTAAATCCCGCATCGCCATGGTCGAAGACCCTTCCCTCCTGACCAATTTCGATCCCAACCCAGATGCAGTAAAAGATGCCATCGCCTCCCTCCTCTCTATCCTTACCGGAAAACCCAATGCTGCCGAAGCATGGAAAGAACTCGGCATCGAGCCCGACGATACCGTCGCCGTTAAAGTCACCGCCCGAGGCAATCCCCGCACCGGCACACGCCGCCAAGTCACCGACGCCGTTACCGCTAGCCTTGTCGCCGCAGGGGTAAAACCCGACCACATCACCATCTACGACAAACGTGAAGTAGACATGACCAAATCTGGCTACCCCACCAAACAAGAATCAAATCAAGTCCAAGTCCGCGCCATCATTGCCTCCGCCGCCTCCGATGTCCCAGGCCTCGGCTTCGATTCCACCACTACCCCCTACTTCAGCCCCAGCATGGGCGAACTCATCTACGGCGACCTCAAATTCCAATCCTCCCTCATCGACGGAATCCCCGCCCCCAGCTCAAGTGGCACCGCCAGCGGCGACAAAATCCCCTACTGGTCCTACTTCACTAAACTGAT
>CAMCNF010000021.1 GCA_945876115.1 Verrucomicrobia subdivision 6 bacterium
AAACCCACCGCCATCGTCCACACCGCCGCCCAACCCAGCCACGACCTCGCCGCCTCCCGCCCTTTCGACGATTTCGACGTCAACGCCACAGGCACCCTCAACCTCCTCGAAGCCACCCGCCGCTTCTGCCCCACCAGCCCCTTCGCCCATATGTCGACCAACAAGGTCTATGGGGACAAGCCAAACACGATTCGCCTAAAAGAATTAGAGACCCGCTGGGACTACGACGACCCCGACTATGCCAACGGCATCACGGAAACCTTCTCGATCGACGCCAGCAAACACTCCCTCTTCGGAGCCTCGAAAGTCGCCGCCGACATCATGGTTCAGGAGTATGGTCGCTACTTCGGAATGAAAACCTGCTGCCTCCGCGGAGGTTGCCTCACCGGGCCCAACCATAGCGGGGTCGAACTCCACGGCTTTCTCTCCTACCTCGTAAAATGCAATCTCGAGGGCAAGACCTACAACGTCTACGGCTACAAAGGAAAACAGGTCCGAGATAACATCCACTCGCTCGATGTAGCCCGCTTTATCGCCGCATTTCTTGAAAAACCACGCTCGGGCGAAATCTATAACCTCGGCGGCGGCCGAGCCAACAGCTGCTCCATCATGGAAGCCTTTGCCCGAGTCGAAAAACTAACGGGCAAGAAAATGCTCTCCACCTACGTCGACAAAAATCGGGAAGGCGACCATATCTGCTATATTTCCGATCTCGCCAAAATGCGCTCCCACTATCCTTCCTGGGATCTGACCAAGAGCCTCGACGACATCTTTTCCGAAATTGTCCAAGCCTGGAAAGCACGTTGAAGATTCTCATCACAGGGGCCTGTGGCTTTGTCGGCTCCTGTTTGGCTCGAGAGCTGCCATCCGTCCTCCCCGGAATCGAAATCTGGGGCTTGGATAACTTTTTGCGGGAAGGCAGTCGCGCCAATCTCCCCAATCTCAAGTCCCTAGGCGTTAAAACGGTGGAGGGCGACATCCGGCGTCCTGCAGATCTTGCCAAAATTCCAAAGGTCGACTGGGTCATCGACTGCGCCGCCGAACCTAGTGTCCTCGCAGGAACCAGCGGGAAGATGTCCTCCATGGATTTGCTGGATCACAATTTAATCGGAACCATTCAGATGCTTGAGTTTTGCAAGCAGCACAGCGCCGGATTTATTCTCATGAGCACAAGCCGTGTTTACTCCATCCCTCCCCTAGCTTCCTTGCCAGTTGAATCGGCCCAAGGCGCTTTTCGCCCAAAATCCTTTCGCCCGGAAATCGGCCTGACCGAAAAAGGGATTTCCGAAATCTTCCCCACAACGCCACCCGCATCCCTTTACGGAACCTCGAAGCGATGCTCGGAACTTCTTGCGTTGGAATACGCCGAAGCTTTTGGGTTTCCTGTTTGGATCAATCGCTGCGGCGTTTTGGCAGGCGCAGGTCAGTTCGGTCGAGCCGATCAGGGAATCTTCTCCTTCTGGATCCGTTCCTGGAAAGAAAAGAAGCCCCTGAAATATATCGGCTTCGATGGGCGTGGCTCTCAGGTTCGAGACTGCCTTCATCCGCGAGACCTGCTTCCCCTCCTCCTAAAACAGCTTCAAGGCCACAAACCCTCCGATTCAAGCGATGGGTTTGATGTGCGGGTCTGCAACTATTCCGGAGGCACCAAGAATTCTATCTCTTTGGCACAATTGAGCGACTGGTGTCGCGCCCGATTCGGTCCGCACGAAGTTGGCTCCGATCCCCACCCACGTCCTTACGATCTACCCTGGGTCATCCTTGATTCCACTCGGGCCACCAAACTTTGGAACTGGCATCCTCAAACTCCCTTGGAGACAATCTTCTCCGAGATATCTGATGGTTAAACCCTCAACACGGCCGCTGCAAAAACTTTCGATCGTCATCCCCGCAAGGGACGAGGAGGGTTGCATTGCTTCCACGGTCCAACATCTCCACCTAGAGCTTGAACTGAAAAAAGTCCCCCATGAAATTATCGTTGTCGACGATGGCAGCACCGACCGGACCTTCCCCATTCTTCAAGAGCTTGCCACCGCCAGTCCCTATCTTCGGCCCATCCAAAACCCCGAGCCACACGGATTTGGACGGGCCATTATTCGGGGCCTCGACAAGATGAGCGGGGACGCCGCCGTCATTATGATGGCGGATGAGTCGGACGACTGTCGGGATGTGGTCCGCTACTGGGACAAGCTGAACGAAGGATTTGATTGCGTCTTTGGCAGCCGTTTTATGAAAGGCGGTGGAACGATCGACTACCCGCCGATTAAGTGGGTAGTGAATCGATTAGCAAACTTTTACATCCGCATGCTCTTTCGCCACGGCCTGAACGACACAACTAACGCCTTTAAGGCTTACCGCAAAACCTGCCTGGATGGCCTCCGCCCTTTTCTCTCGCACCACTTTAACCTCACGGTGGAAATACCCCTCAAAGCCATCATTCGCGGTTACTCCTTTGCTGTTATCCCCATCACCTGGCGCAATCGCCGTCACGGAATCGCGAAATTGAAGATAAGGGAGATGGGCAGCCGCTATCTCTTTATCGTTCTTTACCTCTGGCTGGAAAAATATTTCAGCCGGGGGGACTATCGTCGAAACAGTTGAATCTTAGTTAAATGGAATTTCGCGAATCATCAGCTGCTCGTCCTGATATAAAGTCGGCCACCGCGCAGTGATGGGAGAAAGGGATCGGGAAAAAGGTTCAGCAGAGTAATCTGCTCCGCCAGGGTTTGTTTTTCGTAGCGCGACCAGCAAGGGGGACTCTCGGACCACGACCAGCTTGGTAAAGCCCAGTTCGCGAGCTTTTTTAAAGTTAGATAAATCCTCCAGAAATTGCGTGTTCCAGATCGATAGCCCATGCCGTTTGGCCCGAAAAAGAACATCGCCACCCCAGCCACCTCCGATAATTAAGAGCTTATCTTCTTCTTTTGTATTATCCAGAACCAGCTTCGCGATTCGCTTTTGATAAGGATCGAACTGCTGAACAACCTTCATTCCAATCAGCCCTTGGAAAAGAGCTGCAAAAGTTATTAGGATCAAACCTGCGCCACCAACGGCCGTAACTCCCTCTTCTTTCTGATAACATTTTTTCATTAGCCACATCCAGCCGCCCCCCATCGCCAGCGCCACAGCGGGAGAAAACATCAAATAGTAGTGGCTGTGGTGCAGAACTAGATGAGAAAAGACAGCTGTTGTTAGGGCCGCCCCAAGAAGCCAAGCCCTTGCCTCCTTGTTGCCTCGCAGGCAAAGCCCCAGCACCATAACACCCCCGAGAGCAAAACTTCCTAGCAAACAGTTAGCCATCCTCCAAATTGCTTTAATCCAGACAGCGGGCGATAGCCTGTAAGCCCAGTCCCCAAAATACCAGAAAACCATTTCTGGATTGTGACCCACTCGCAGATCCACCAACGGCCACAAAGCTTTTTCAAGCCAGCTGTCGGTGTATCGAGTCCAGAGAAGCAAGGCAGCGGTAGAAAATGTGACCACACACACCAGTCGACCCCAAACAGCAGGCTTTCTGAAATTTTCCCAAAGAACTTCGACGGCAACCGCTAACCCTGCCGCCATAAAAAAAGGCAGCTTAAGAGTGGCCGCAAGGGCCGCTAGAACCAAAGCAAAAATAGCCCTCATCCAGCCGCCCTTATAAGCAAATGCACGAATCCGATCGTACGCCCACAAAGCCGCGACAAGACTCATCCCATCTGTTGAGGCCGTGCCCGCATACTGGAAAACAATGGGTTGAGCTAGAAAACCTCCGACCACCCACCATACCCCCTCTGCACCCACGAATCGCTTCCCCATTCGAAAAACTGGGATCACTCCAAGTGAAAATATTAGCAACGAAAAGAGATTGGCTGACCCCCACCACCCGCCACCTATCCGAAGCGCCCAACTCGCCCCAGCTTGCCACCAAGGAACCTCCTGTATCGTCGGCGCATCATTACCGTTAAAACCGACAATTACCGGACGGAAGAAATCCACCCCACCATTCATGAAGGACAATGCAGTTCCCAAATGGATATCCCGATAGGGAGAAAACCCAAACCAAGCGGAAACAAGGGGATAGAGCACGGTGAGTGTTCCTAAAACCGCTGTAATGAAGAATCCTTTTTCTCTAAAGCGCATTTCTAAAGTTTTGCTTAAAACAGGTAAAACCGCCACAGCAAATCATTTCAAGTCTTGGGCAGGCACCTCCTCCATCTCCGTTCCAGATCACCGCGAAGTGCCCAGAGGTACCCTCCGCCCAATCCTCCCGCCCGCCGTATCCGAGGTCGGCTTTTTCAATGGTGGGGATGACCCCGTCTCAAGCCTCTGGAAACCTTATGGCTCCTTGATCGTCCGAGAAGTCACTCCGAAGGATAATCTCACTTCTCTCCAGGCTCGCGGACTGCACTACATCTTTGCCGGCGATCGTGGCCTGCGCGAAAACCGTTCTCAGACCATCGAAGAGTGGGCCACAGATCTTCATGCCTCCATTGTTGCTACCACCATCCTTCATCCTTCTGCCTCTCATGGTCTCGAGGTTTGACCATAATTGTATTTCTCTAAAATATGGCCCCAAACGCAAATTGTGCTTTCCTCAATGCTGGCTTACAAGGGAAGCTATTCAATGGCCCCTAAAGACCCTTCTAAATCCACTTCTGAAATTGTCGCCGTTTGCATTCCCTGCTTTAACGAGGAACTAACCGTCGCAGATGTAGTTCTATCCTTTAAGGTCGCACTTCCTAATTCTGATATTTATGTTTTCGATAATTGTAGCACGGATAAAACCGCTGCTTTGGCAAAACGCGCGGGGGCTACGGTTATTCCTTCGACGAACCCTGGCAAAGGCAACGTGGTGCGCCATATTTTTTCTTCTGTGCATGCCGATCACTATCTCTTAGTTGATGGCGACTCCACATACTCAGCTAAGATGGCTCCGGCCTTGCTCTCCTTTGCTCGGAACAAACGATTAGATATGGCGATAGGGCGCCGGTGTACACCCCCAGAAGAATTAACTCATGCTTACCGCCCAATGCATCAACTGGGGAATCTATTGGTTTGCCGCTTAATCCAGCTTTCGTTCCGCACCCCCTTACAGGATGTTTTCAGTGGCTACCGTATTTTTAGTCGGGAATTCGCTAAATCAATTCCTCTTAGATCTCCTGGTTTCCAAATTGAGGTGGAAATGACACTCCAAGCTCTTTCGAAGGGATTTAGGATTGCCGAACTTGATACTCCCTACACTTCAAGACCTGCCGGAAGTTTTTCGAAGCTGAACACGTATCGAGATGGCCTGCTTGTGCTAAGCACATTCGCTTCTATTTGTCGCGATTATCGCCCTCAACTTTTTTTCGCTTTCCTGGGGTCTTGCCTTGCACTTGGAAGCCTTGCTGCGGGGCTTGCTCCAATTTATGATTACTGGTGTTTTCGTTGGGTCTACCATTTGCCTCTGGCCGTTCTTGCCGTTGGGCTAGCAGTTCTATCCGCTTTAACCTTTTGTATCGGTATAATCCTTGAAACCCAGCTTAAGTACCACAACGAGCTTTTCTTTCTAATGCGCAAGAGGCTAAACACTCCCGTATAACAAATATTGTTAGGTCGTGCTTCTTTAGCTTTCGCTCAACAAACCTAGAAGTTAAAAAGCCTTTTAGCGAAGCCCTGCTGGCCATCTTTTAAAGGCAATCATCTTAGAAAACCTCGGGTTGGGATTCTGCTGTAACAGACCCACCAGGCTGTCGCTCTTGAATGGTAGTTCGATCTTAAGAAACTCTGCACCCCGAAGCCCTGCGAGCGGAGCCCATCCTGGAACCGAAAAGAACCGCGGGTTCTTACCCGCTTGCTTTGCCAGCCCCTCGAGAATTGTTCGAAAAGTCAGGAGCTCTGGATAAGCCGTTATCTGCGCCTCGAGGGGCGACTCAGCACTACCTTGGCAATAATCCACCACCCCAACAGCCAAGTCCTCAGCCTGACTTAAGGCCAATTTTTGCTCACCCCCATCCACAATTGGCAGAAAGGGGAGATTCCCCGCAGCACGAGCTAGTTTACCGAACATTCCTTTAGATTCATCCGACCACAGTAACCCAGGCCGCACGCACAAGACCCCTTGTGGCAAAAACTCCTGCTCCACTGCGAGCTTGGCTTTCCCGTACATCGAACAACACCCCTCATACGCACTCATTGATGAAACAAAAACCCGTCGCTTAACCCCTGCCTGCATCGCCGCCTCAAAGCAAAATCGAGAACCCAGGATATTCGCCTGATAAATCTCTGCCCATGAAGATGGCTTGAAGTCGTAAGCACAATGCACGAAAGCCTGATGATCTTTCAGCACTTCTGGAGCAATTTTTTTCCCAAGCTGAAAAGCAACCTCCCCTTTCTCCCTCACCTCGCGCACCAGCAGGGTTGTTTCCCATCCTGCAATCTGAAATTTCCTTGCCAAAATCGATCCCAGATACCCCCGTCCTCCCGTAATCACAACTTTCAGCTTTTTCATCCCAGTTCACCCACCTCACAAGCGATCCGATGGGCATTCGCCATCGCAGTCAGGGTAATCGTCGTCGCCGAAATACTCGGAAATGTGCTGGCATCAATCACGTGCACCCTTTTCAACCCGTTCGGCCGACCTAAGCGATCCGTCACGATCGGATGCCTTTTATCCTCTCCGCCCATCGGCATGCTTCCCCCGCTGTGGAAGCTCCTTCCGGGCTCGCCCAGGCTGGCCATCGGTAAAATCGGACAAAAACCAAGGTCGCCCAAATGAAAGGCCAGTTTTGCCAGGACTTTTTTCATCATGCCACCCACTTTCGGATTCACCATCGGCTCAACCAAAAACTTCTTCTGGCCGTCATGGGTTGCGCCCATCGTTATCCGCAATCGCCCAGAATCATCCGAATGGAGGAACCCCTGAAGAAAGAAAAGCCTTCCTTCCATCTGCCGTATCATAGGGTCAAGCAGGCTGGCCAAAGGCCCAGCCTTTTGCTGCAGGACACGGGTAATCATGTCGTTATAGGTGTAGATCTGTAGGTGAATGAGCTGTTTGCTGATTTCCGCTGGCATGATCTCCAAAAATATTTGCGCTAGAGTATGGAGCCTGCTCTCTCTCACCCCTGCCGTTCCTCTGAAGCTGAGAAGAGGTACCGTGAAGTACTGACTATCCAGTATTTCCACAGGCCGATTTTCAATTCCCAGGGACCGCATGACCATCGCTGTTGAAGACAAGACTCCCCCGCCTAAAAAAAGCCGCTCTGTCTCCCCTTTCCATTCTGCTCCTGTGGTTAGGTTTCGGCCCCACACCTCCACCCGGTCCGCCAGCTCCTTGAACCCCTCCACCAAGACGCCTGCCTCGTAATTAATTTTCCCTTCTCCTTGCCACTTTCGTATCGATTGGCGGGATGAATAAATCAGGTCATAGGGGCAACCGTACATACACATCCCGCACTCCACACAGGCCTTCTCCGCCGCCAATTCGTTGCTCCCGTGGTATGACAATCTTCCAGCAGACGCCTCCGCATGTTTTCCTTTCACCAATAACCGACTCCTTCCCCAACGAAACCCTGCCGCGGTCAGCTTCCTCCGATTTTTATGCCATCTCGCTAGCACGGCCACTGCCTGGGGCGAGGTCTCAAGTAAACTAGGGGCCTCATGATAGCTCGGGAAAATCTCCTCTAAGTCGTCCCGCACCCCGGCCACTCCCGTTTCGGCTAGGACAGCACGGTAATGCGGTTCCAGCTCCTTGATAGTGATCGGCCACTTCGTAATCTCATCTTGGAAATACGGCAGTACCGAGGCGCCCCAGACAGTGCTTAAACCTCCAAAGGCAAAAGAGAGCTTTAATCCACCCCGCACATCCCATGCGGGTCCAGACTTCGGAATTTCATAAGGGTATCTCGATCCAAAGCTCAGCTTTGTTTCCACCCCGTTCGTATTGGGTTGAAGCGTACTTTTCAGCCACTCGACATCATCCTTGGGCCACAGGGATGGAGCCTTGCGACCAAGACTCGCCGCTCGATCTGCTGGTGCCGACTCGAGACTCCCACCAGAATCCACTACATGGACATGATCCAGCGCCAAAGCCGCCCCAACTGCGGCAGGACCCGATCCAATAATTAAGTTTTTTGATCTGGAATCAATCACTTGTGAGACCTTCACTATACTAGAATCCACCTTTGCGGGAAGCCACTGCTTTGCTTGTCCTAAGTAATTTTGTTAAGACTTCGCATCACTGTTTTGGCGGTTCGGAATGCGGGTGGCGAATAACCTGCCTCGCCCCAGCCTTTCAATACCGACCAAACATGGAGGTCCTGCCTACGGCTCAAAATGCCGAGTAAATATCCACTCCGCCTCAATGTAATTCGTTAGCAGTGAATATTCGCAATGTTCATCTCCTAATCACAGCGCCATCACAGAACGAATTCTCATCCTCAATTTTATTTTTCTATTTTTCGTTAACTATTGGGCTGCTTCTAATCGCTTCGTCCGTAATTGGAGTAGGCACCTCCATAGGCATTAAATAGTTTCATACGGGTAACAGTCTTAATGTCCCTGATTAGTTACGCCCGCTGGGTTAACTGCTCTTACAATCTGAATTTGTTCGAAAGGGTAGCTCCAGATATTTTGACTTTGAGCTAGGGTCCAATCACCAGATTCAATTGCCTCAGAAGGTTGATCGTTATGCCAGTTCCATGTAACTTGAGAACTCTGTCATTCATGGTTCCCATCAGAGAGTCTTTGCTGCTCACACCCACTACGATTTGGGTGGTGTTATGCACGCTCCTAAATGCAGTAGGCTGGTCGCTATCGGCAATAGGCCAGCTCAACTTGTTAGGCTACGGTGTTGTGGTCGTGTTAGCCGGCTCGGCGACCACATGGATGTACCGGCAGGCAAAACCTAAATTTCGATTCGGATTTCGCATTAGCCGGTATCGGCGTCTATTCCCTTTGGCTTTCGCGGTTGTAGCCATCTTCGCCTTGTTGGGTGGTTTTCTCCATGCCCCAAACAACTACGATGCACTCGCTTACCGCACACCACGGGTTCTACACTGGCTGGCCCAAGAACATTGGCACTGGATTCATACGGATTTTCAACGGCTCAACACCCGAGGTTGTGGCATCGAATGGATCACGGCTCCCCTCCTCATATTTACCGGCACCGATCGATTTTTCTTCCTGATTAATGCTATTTCGTTCCTTCTCATGCCCAGTTTAACCTACCGTGTCTTAACTGGACTGGGAGTACGCCGAAAAGTGGCCTGGCATTGGATGTGGCTATTCCCCACCGGCTATTGTTATCTTTTGCAAGCGGGTAGCATCGGAAACGATCTTTTCGGCGCAACCTTGGCTTTGATTGCCGTTGATCTCGCATTGCAGGCCTCACGTGAGCGTAATGCCACAGCTGCTTTTCTCTCAATTCTTGCGGCCGCATTGATGACTGCAGGAAAGGGATTCAATCTCCTTCTTCTTTTCCCTTGGGCACTGGCAATGATGCCTGTGATCGCTTGCCTCCTACGGCGACCTTTCGCCACGATTCTTGTAGGATTCGTCGCAGCGCTAGTCTCTCTGTTGCCGACATCCCTACTCAATACCTACTACTCTGGCGACTGGAAGGGAATCAAAGCGGAGCCCGTGTGCCTTGGAACTGGCGAACCGCTTCTCCATCTCGGCCTCAACGGGGCTCTTGTCACGCTCCAAAACCTTAATCCTCCTTTCAATCCATTCGCAGGCGCTTGGAACCAGTGGATTGAAAAAAAGATACCGGCCTATTTAGCCAACAAGTTAATTCTACAGTTCGAAGAAGCTGGAGCAAAACTCAAGCTCGGGGAGATGCAGATGGAAGAAGCGGCGGGTCTTGGATTAGGTATCACCCTTTTGATTTTACCTGTTTTGTTTGGGAGGATAAAAAGAAGACGCCTCATATTTAGCGAATGGTGTTTTTACTTATCAGCGCCAGCCTTTTTGGTGCCTGCTGGAGCTTGGTCCGTTATGATCTATTTTTTTACCCAATCTGGCTTGGCCTGCCCAGCACGGTACCTCGCACCTTCCTATATCCTAATGCTGGCACCGGCATTATGCCTACCCCAAGCCACCAAACTATTGAGTTGCCAGTGGTGGCGCTACTTGGCAATAGTTGTGTTTCTTTTTGCGGCGCTACTTATAATCGTCACTCCAGCTAGACCCTTGTGGCCAGCTAGAACTTTGATTCGGCAATTTAATGGCGAGGCCTTTTCGTCTCCGTTCCTAAAGCGAATTTGGAGGGTTTATTCCGTTTACAGCGATCGCGCGGACGGGTTCGCGCCTGTCCTGACTTCACTTCCGGCCAATCTAAAAGTTTTGGGGTTGGTAACTTTCGATGATCCGGAGACCTCTCTTTGGCGGCCGTTTGGCTCCCTACGCATCGAGCACATCACACGTGCCGACAACACCTCATCCCTTCGAACAAGGGGGATCGAACTGGTTCTGGTAAGTGAGTATATTGTTGTCGACCAACAATGCTCCTCAATCAAACAATGGCTACTTGAGCACGACTCGGAAATCCTTAACAGCTTTGATCTTTCGCTTCGTGCTACCCGTGGCCCTACACGCTGGCACTTGGTCCGCGTGCGGCCAACTTCGCTCAATTTTGGTGAGCCAAATCTATGATTTTTCACGCTTCAAAGACTTGATTGGGTGCTATTATGCTTAACTTCCTCAAAGAGCCATCAATTGCAAAACTAGCTGTCGGATCGCCCGAGTTTTTTTCCCGCCAAAAGACCATGATTCAGGAGCGCCCTCTTCTCAAATTTTGTTACTACGACTGGTACACACGGCTAATCGCCGACACGCGCTCGGTTTCCTCGTCGGCGCTGCTCTTGGAGTTGGGCAGCGGTGGCAGCAACTTGAAATTATTTGAGCCCGCTTTCATCACATCCGATGTCGTTTCTGGCGTGGCCGAACGAGTCATCGACGGTTGCAATCTCCCATTTGCAGATAACTCCCTTCGGGCGATTGCATTAACCCACGTTCTTCATCATATTCCAGATGTTGAGGCTTTTTTCCGCGAAGCCCGCCGAACACTTGTGCCGGGCGGTGTGATCACCATGATCGAAGTTGCCCACACACCATTCGCACGATTTTTCTTCAGCAACTTCCATCCAGAGCCTTACGATGATTTAACGCAGAAATGGGGCTTCGGACAAAAGGATTCGATGGTTGATTCCAATCAGGCGCTATCCTGGATCGTCTTTGTCCGCGACCGTAACCGCTTTGAACGGCTCTTTCCAGAACTGGTGATCGAGAAGCTTGCCTTTACTCCCTGGTTCACCTATCTGGTTTCCGGCGGAGTCACAATGCGAAATCTTATACCTCATTTTCTCGTTCCACTTCTCACCGGGATCGAATGGCTACTTACTCCCCTCCGACCTCTCTTCGCTCTTCATTGGCATATTCGCGTCCGCCGGCGTGTGCCAGGCGAATAGCCTCGTCCAGGACTGCCAATGGTCCCGCGAGAAGGCAGATGCCCTCGTCGTCGCCAAAATGCTCCAAAATCTACTGGTTTCGATCACATGCACCCGTGGCAACCCGTTCGACCTCCCCAAACGATCCGTCACGATTAGATGTTCTTGGCTGTCCCTGCCCATCAGCATACTACCCTCGCAGTGAAACTCCATCCCTCTCCTAACCCCTCTGTCCTGACAGTTGGGGAAGACAGCGTACCAGACCCATCAATAATGCCTTCCGTGAACGCTCCATTTTTCGGGAAAAGCTCACATGATATGCATATTAGTATTTGTGTAGTTTATTAATATTTCCAAGGCGTTTTCATATTCGATCCGAGTCCAAGTTTGGAGCGAATATAAACTGGCAGGTATTCGGAACAGATGAGGGCAATAAGCGTCCGGATTTTACGCCTGATCCATTTGCTTCGATGCGAGGAAGTTCCGGTCGTAACTTTAAAGTTAGAATGGGTGTTCTCCGGCATCCACGAACCGCTGCAGTGGTGGATCGCCATTCCAGACCCCTTTCGATAGGCGGGTTGTTCGAAGAATTCCTTTGGGTAAAGTGAAATTCGTTGTTCGCGATTGAACCATCGTCCTCCATTCAGACGAAAGCCAGGGACGGAGTTGATGAAATAGTCCGTAAAAACCGAATTACTTACCGGCCATGCCTCCTCCCGGACCTTGTGATATTCAGCAAGAATTTCGCCAATCAGCGGATGTCCTTGGGGGCTGTACACGACGGCGGTGCCCAGAGCGCAATCATACATATAACCGATGATGAGGTTGTCGCCCTCACTCTCTAGAAGGTTCAGCGGCTGAATCATCTCCACATCTGCGTCAATGTAGAATCCTCCTTCCGTGAATAATTTCAGCGGGCGGATAATATCGACAAGGAATCCCCATCGTTTGTCGCGGATTGCTTTTCTGCCAAAATCATACTCCGCGACATCGATGTTGTCATCATTCCACTCGTAGAATTCGAAATCCGGATTGAGGCGTTTCCATTCGGTAACATTCGCGACAACGCTTGCTGGCGTCTTGCCACCGAACCAACAGTAGTGGATCTTTTTAACCATTTTTGGGAGGGGGCATGTGAAGTTGCCTTGAGTGGATGTCATGGTGACTATGCTGTATAGATTTACCCGAACAGACCGCCGATGCAATTGATGTGAAGAGGCTTTTCCAAGTGCCTCATGATAGATATCGAGGATGATGGCTACGTTAGCACCAAGAATCCGTGTGTCGCCGACCTTGGCCAAGCCGGCGAAGCCAAGAGATTGTACCCTCGGGCCGATATAAACCCGATGGCCAGTTTTCGTGACAGCGAGCACGCCGCTTCGCTTGCCGATGCTGTCCTTATAACCGATTAGCATATGGTAAAAGAAAATCGCTTTCGGGGTGCGACGACAGTCCCAACTTCCAGGTGCGATCCTTCGGTAATTATGAAAAGGTTCTCTCCTTTCGCCTGTCTTTTTTTATGCACCTTCTGTCATCCCTCCCTTACGCTCTAGGCTAACCGCTTGAAAATCCTTCTCTACACCGACCTTACCATCCGCCCTGACCAGCTCTTCTGGCACCGCGACCTCGGCCTTTTAACCCAAGCATTCCGTGACCTCGGCCACGAAGCCTACCTTGTCGTGCATTTAGCGACCGAACCGAGTCCACCCACCGCAATATCGAACGAACTTGATCACACTAGGGAGCAACCCTGCGTAGCTCAGCAAGGTTTACCGAGACCGAGCGTAGTAGGGCCCCTTCCCACATTCGCACCTTCCCACATTCCCACATCTGCTGCCTCATCGAAAATCAAGAATCCAAAATCAAGCATTCAAGATGATCCTGTTTTTTGGGTTTCTCAACAGGACGTCCGCGACCCAATCTGGTGGCAATCCCAAAAGCCCGATCTCGTCATCCTTGGCCTCTGGACCCGCCCCAAGTACGACCCCATTCGCCGAGCCGCCCTCTCCGCCACCCCACGCGTCATCGAACGCGCCGATAGCGACGGCATGCGCACTGCCTCCTGCGGTCTCCTTACCTACGCTAAGCGTCGCTTCGACTACTTCCGCGACCGCACCTTCCGCTGGCCATCTCCTCTCTCATTCCTTGCCTCAATTTTTTACTCTTCTACCTCCATCCTCGCCACCCCCTGGATCGAGTATCGCTTAAGGAAAACCCTTCGCCTTCTGCCCTCAATCCTTGTCGAAACTCCTCGGGCCACTGCACTTTGGAAATCCCTCGCCACCCGCCTTGGTGCCGATCCAGAGAAAATCCACTGTGTTCCTCACCCCATTCAGACCGATATCTTTAAGTTCGACCCCTCCATCCCCAAAAAGAACCAGATTATCTCCGTGGGGCGGTGGGACTCCTACCAAAAGAACCTCCCCCTTCTCCTCAAAACCCTCCGCACTTTTCTCGATAAAAACCCCTCATGGACCTCCCTCGTCATCGGTTCTGGCCTCCCCGCTAAATCCCCCCATCCCCAAATCACTTTTTTACCTCCAACTGACCCAACTCAGCTCGCCCGCCACATGCAGAAGTCAAAAATCTTCCTCTCATCCTCCCGCTATGAAAGTTTTGGACTCGCCTCGGCAGAGGCTTTGGTTTGTGCCTGCGCTGTCGTAGGCATCCCAATATTTTTTGGCCAGAGCAACAACCTGTCTGCTCTAGAATCTCCTTCTTTTGGCTCTACATTCACCCTCTTGATAGGAAAACTGCAGCATGTTGCGGATGCCAATACCCCTTCCAAGAGCCCAATGACAATCCTTCCAGAGTTTTCCCCCCAGAAAATTGTACTCCACTTGATTGAGCTGTTTACGTCAAACGGCTAAAAAAGTCCGGTGACTAGATCTATGCATCCCCGTACCTACAATTTTGTTCGAAGCTTAGGTGCTGGCTACTTTGCAATTGCAGTCAATATCGCTTACACGGTCGCCAGCGTCCCCCTCGCCCTCCACTATCTTGGCAAGGAGCAGTTCGGCCTTTGGGCGCTAGCCCAGCAGATTATGGGATACCTTATTCTACTCGACCTCGGCGTCTCCTCTGCTGTCAGCCGATTCATCGCCGACTACAAAGATGATGTGAACGGTGGCGGCTATGGCAGCCTCCTGCTCACTGGTGCCATCGTCTTTGCCATCCAAGGATTAATAATTGCGATCGTTGGGGTGGCTTTCTCCTCCTTCGCTCCAGCCTTGTTTGCTGTCCCAGAACACCTTGCCAGCGACTTTACAAATATTCTTACCATTATAATTACCCTTGCAGGCATTTCAGTCGCCCTCAGAACTCTTGGAGCTCCGCTCTGGGCCTTCCAAAGAATGGATGTCTCTTACGCCCTCGGCTCGCTTACTCTTCTCACAAGCCTTGCCGGTTTGTGGGGGGGCTTCCATCTAGGATGGGGAATTTATAGCTTCGCCGTTGCTGGAGTCCCTGCCGCATTCATCTGCCCCGCCATCACTATTTGGTTCTGCTGGAAAAGCGGCTTTTATCCAACTGCCCGCAATTGGGGGCGACCCCGTTGGCCTCTGTTTCGCAAAATTTTCTCTTTCGGCTATGATGTGGTGTGCGTCTCACTAGGCTCCCAGTTGGTGAATGCCAGCCAAATTATGATCCTCAGTCGTTTTGCCGGACTGGATGTTGCCGCCACTTTTGCCATCGGCACGAAAGCCTACAGCATGTTTCAACAGTTTACCGGAAAGATCATCGATGCCTCGTTGCCAATCCTGACCGAAATGTTTGTACAAGGTGACTTGGAAAAATTAAATCAACGCTTCATAAATGTTATCTCGATCACGGCGTTTCTTGCCACTCTTGGCTCTTCAATACTCCTGACAGGTAACGCAGCCATTATCGGTTTTTGGACTTCGGGTTCGATTCTTTGGAACACCTCATGTGATACACTTCTCGCAGTTCTACTTCTGGCTAATTCGTTTTCGCGATGCCTTATCAGCGTTTTCGGTAGCATGCTTGGGTACCGTCCTGTTCGATATATTTATTTTCTTGAAGGGTGCATGTTCATTGCCCTCGCCATTCCCGCAACTAGATTCTTTGGAATTCCAGGAATATTGGGGGCATCACTACTTTCTCATCTGCTCATAACACTTCATTTAGGCTTCAAACAAGTGAATAAGGTTCTAAAATTCTCACGAGGCATCATTCGCCCTTTAGTTACTGCTGCAGTTATAGTTGGGTGCATTGCTTTTTTCTCGTTTTTGTTCACAAAAATACCGCTGCCCCTCATCCCAATTCCCGTTAATGTGGGGATCGTTTGCCTGACAATAGTTTCCGCATGGTTCTGCATTTTTTCTGATTCTCTACGCCTTGATTTGTGGCTGAAGGTACGCTCCCTTGTCATCCGGCAGAGCCCAAGCCGATAACATTTATCACATCCATGCTCCGAAACCTCTGGTCGCATTTTGTTTCACTGACATCGCGCTTGGCCGGCCTTCGAAAGGAGCGTGACCACCACTTTTATCAAGGCGTGCTCCGTCCTAGTTCCTTGGTCGTAGATCTGGGGTTGCATAAAGGCCAGTTTTCACGGTTTGTAATATCGGAATACGGCTGCTTTGTTATAGGATTGGAGGCAAACCCTTACCTCTTCGAAAGGCTAGAGGCACTTCCTCAAGGGAAATTCGCAAACTTCGCAGTAAACAATCTTGATTCGCCGGTAGTGTTTAATGTTTCAAATAATCCCGAAGCCAGCTCAGTTCTTGAAGAGATGGCACAATCTTTTGGTGCATCGGTTAGGGTGACGGTGCCGGGCATTACTCTTGATTCTCTTTTTGAGAAATATTCTATAACCCATGTTGATTTGCTAAAAGTTGACATTGAAGGCTCAGAGTTCGATATGCTCATGTCTGCGTCTGAAAAAACTCTGGCCAAAATAGCCCAGATTACGGTCGAATTTCATTTGAAAACCGGCTCAGCGGATTTTTCTTTGAAAAGAGTCTTGTCTATCTGCCAAAGACTCAGACGTTTTGGATTTCGCGTGCTTTTTATGGATCGGGGGTTCACCGATGTTCTTTTTCTGAATTCTAATCGGATTCCTTTAAAGCCCACTGAGAAGATAGCTTTTGCCCTTTACGCCTACGTAATTATGCCCCTCCGTTTTCTGACCAAAAAGCGGGACCTCATCTATGGTTGCAGTTAGCCTGCTAAGCTCCTGATGAATGTCATTCTTGCGTCCTCACGCTCATGGTACTTGGGCCACACCTCCCTCGCCCTTCACAAAAGAGGGGTTCTTTCATCACTTCTGATGGCCGATAAAAAACCCCGCCTACTTCCTCCTCAGTTTTACAAGCGGTGCTGGCCTTATCATGTCGCCATGAAGTTCTTTTATCACTGCACCTCCCAGATTCTTGAGGAAAAGGCCACGTATTTCTTTTCATATCTTTACGACTCATGGCTTGAAAAAGAGCTGCGTAGCCACTCTTACGATGTAATTCATTCCATCATGGGATTTGGTATCAAGGGATTTCAGCATGCCTCATCGAAAAGTGCCTTGAAAGTCGTGGACTGTCCCAATACTCACCCCGTGACGTACCGAGGCTTTTGGCAAAGGGAGTGCGACTTATGGTGCACAGGAGAAAATGTTCCTATCCCAGGACGATTTTTCCGCAGAATGACCCAAGAGCTCGAAATGGCCGACATGATTCTTTGCCCTTCTGTCTTTGTGAAAGAAACCATGCTCTTTAATGGTATTCCAGAATCAAAATGTTTCGTAAACCCCTTCGGCGTGGATTCCCAATTATTTAAATCCCGCTCCCTTATTCCAACTACACCCAAGTTTATATGTGTTGGCACGATTTGCCTTCGCAAGGGACATCAGTATCTCTTCCGTGCTTTTGAGCTCGTGAAGAAAGTTATTCCGAATGCAGAGTTGATCTGTGTCGGTGACTACAAGCGGGATTTCAAAATGGAAAAGCCCAGGTGGAATGGTTTGTTTACTCATATTCCTCATGTAGATCACTCAACTCTTGCGGACTTACTTCAAAAATGCACCGCCTTTGTCTTCCCCTCACAAGAAGAGGGCTTCGCGCGTGTTATTTCAGAAGCCATGGGAGCGGGTTTGCCCATCATAGCTTCTCATGAAAGCGGGGCCACCACGCTAGTCCGTGATGGTATTGAAGGGCTTATCGTCCGCGGCCGAGATCCCCAATACATAGCAGATGCTATGGTCCAAGTTTTCCTGGATCCCGAGTTAAATCGGAAAATGGGGGAGGCGGCCCATAAAAAAGGGGCTGTAAAAAACACCTGGCAAGATTATGGGGATCGTCTACTTGAAGAATATCAGCGCCGCTTGGCAACCTTCAAACGCCCTTGATTCAATCAGCCCGAGCCTTCTTTATACATTTTCATAAATCCATCCCCAGTTCGCTTTGCTATAAATAGCTCTCTGAAGGTTTTTTTACCGCGTTCACCCATCTCTTTGGCTTTGCTAAAAGATCCCAGCACCGTTTCCAGCCTGCCAATCAGTCCATTGACATCCCCGCACTCCACAAAATATCCATCCTCACCATCCATCACATAACTGGCCTGTCCGCCATTCCTCGTCGTAATCACGGGCAAACCAATCACCCTCGCTTCTTTCACTACATTTGGACTGGTATCCGCTCGTGTCGGCAATACCAAACACCACGCTTTTGACATTAGCCGAGCCGTTTCTTCAGCTGTTTTTCTGCCCAACCAACGTATGTTGGGCGGGGCGCTTTTTTGCAGATTTTCCGACCACATACCTTCTCCACCTCCAATCACCACCAGCTCGCTACTTGATAGCTTTAGATCCCGAAACGCCCCCACAAGATCTTGAATTCCCTTGCGCGGCGAAATTCCTCCCACAAATAAGGCAAAAGGTTTTGTCTCTTCTGGCTGCCATTTTGTTTGGAAAAACACTTGCTGAACTCCGTATTCGACTAGCTCCACTTTCGCAAAGGGGTTCCTTTTCATCACCACATTTTGCCCCCATTCGCTTTCTGTAGTTACTCGCTTGGCCTTCCAAAGAATAAAGAGCTCAAGCATGGCCTGCAGGTAACTACGAGCAGGCATCCTATTCTTGAGGGCATAATAACTGAGGATACCCTGCATCGAAACAATGTTGGGTCGCTCTGAAAGTACAGCCGCCAACCCATACACATCCTCGGTACCCCAACCGTGCACGAGATCTACTTGGATTTCGTCCAAAACTGCATGAATCGCTTTTCTATCCCCACGAAACAACGTGGCCGCACGCCCGCTCTGGCTTGTGGGTAGCACATGAAACTTCTGCCCCCACCTAGAAACATCCACTCGTTCTTTCACTAACTCCGACATGACGATCCAGTGAATCTTCACCTCGTTCTGTCCATCCCAAGCCTCCGCAATTTGCGGCAGCCAAGTGGCATAGTGCCCTTTTGGCCTAAACTTCTCACCAAAGGAATTTAGCCTGTGAAGTGGAAACGCTGCTAAGATGGCTATTTTTTTCATGTTCCAGACTTCATTTAAGTTCTAGCTTGTTCTATGAGCCTATTGCAAACAGCTGGGCGACTCCGCCACCTTTTTCGCCAGCTTCCAAGCTCCTTCTGGCTACTGGAGTTAAAAATACGTGGCGTCCAAATGTCTTCACCCGTTAGTCTTTTCGGTCATCCTATCTGCAGCCGTTATCCCGGTTCCTCTATCTTCCTCGGTCGGCACGTG
>CAMCNF010000022.1 GCA_945876115.1 Verrucomicrobia subdivision 6 bacterium
ACCGCACCACTCCACCCGCCGCTATACTCGAGTAACGCGGTTAAATTAGGCTCATACCCAACACCATCCTGAGACCCATCCAGTATCTTTGCGCTTTGCGGCCAAGGAGCGGAACTCACCACCACATCATACCTATCCCCCGCCACCTCCCACTCACTGCCAACAGGGGTCACGGCCCCAACTTCTACCTCCTTTCGTATCTCCAATCCATCGGCCAGCATCGCGCCTAAGCGATTATTGCCGTTACCGATATAAAATCTTTCTTCACCCCCCCGATACACCTCTCCTATTTTGCCAGTGATCAAAATAGGTAAGGAAATTGTTTTTAACTGAGCACCCGCCACTTTCCCTATTTCTTTTCGAAGATCGGGGTCTCGCAAGGTAAAATACTGGGCGCCCGTATCCACGATATGCTCTCCGAATTTCCGGGTGGCACAGCGACCCCCAAGACTACGCGATTTTTCTAATACGGTGACCGCTTGCCCAGCTGCCACAAGGTGCTTGGCGCATACCAGCCCACTAATCCCTGCTCCAATTACTGCTATCTTCATCCACTCTTTTGCCAGATCGCCCACATTTTCTCCAGCCATGAAATAATCACTTTACCTAGATAACATTCCTACATTCTTGGGAATGTAGGAACGTCAAAGCCCACCTTTTCCAATTGAGCTTTTTTGGCTAGATTTAAGCAACTTGAAAGCCACCCTCGATTCCGTCCGCGCCATCTACGCCGACCTCGCCCAACGTCCCGTCCAGCGAGACTGCCTCCGCCGCACCGAATGCTGCCAATTTAAACTTACTGGACGCACCCCCCACCTCACCCGCGGCGAGGCCCTCCTCGCCGCTCATGGTTTTCGTGCCTCAGGTCGGAAAACTCTGCCCAAACCCACCGACGGTTCCTGCCCCTTTCTCCAACCCAAGACCCAGAAGTGCCTCATCTATGAGTCGCGCCCCTTTGGTTGTCGTACCCACTTCTGCCAAGCCGCTGGCGGTCCCATGGATCGCAAAGATGTTCTTGATCTCATCCGCCGGCTCGAAACCATTGATACCAATCTCGGCGGCGATGGATCCCACTCCCTGCCTCAGGCCGTGGATTGGGCACTCGAAAACCCATGAACGCACCTCGCATCCTCATTGCAGGTGGAGGTGCCTCAGGCTTCTTTGCCGCCATTGCCGCCGCCGAGGCCAATCCCAATGCCCAAGTTGTCCTTCTCGAAAAAGGAACCCATCTTCTTGCCAAAGTCGGGATCTCAGGCGGCGGACGTTGCAACGTAACCCACGCCTGCTTCGATCCACGGGAACTCGCCACCCGCTACCCGCGTGGTGGACGCACTCTCATCGGACCCCTCACCCGCTTTGGTCCCACCGAAACCATGGACTGGTTCCAATCACGCAATGTCTTTCTTAAAACCGAACACGACGGACGAGTATTCCCCATCACCGACTCTTCCCAAACCATCATCGACTGTCTGACCACCGCCGCTCGCCAAGCTGGAGTCAAAATTCTTACCGGAACAGGGGTCGCCTCGATTACAAATTCTCCCGCTGGCGGCTTTATTTTGCACCTCACTAACGGCTCACTCATGGAGTGCGATCGCTTTCTTTGGGCCGCCGGCGGATGCCGGCCCGAGTCTCATCCCCCCTCAAACCTCGGCCATACCCTCACTCCTCCCGTCCCCTCCCTCTTCACCTTCCACGTCGACGCTCCCTGGCTTCGAGAATTAGCAGGCGTTTCCGTTGAATCGGTCGAAGTTTCAGTCCCTCACACGGATCTCAAAGAATGTGGCCCACTCCTCTTTACTCACTCAGGACTGAGTGGCCCAGCCATCCTTCGCCTCTCTTCTTGGGGAGCCCGCCCACTCCATGAACTGAATTACCATTTCCCTCTCCTCCTCAACTGGCTGCCCGCATCTTCTTCTGCCGATATCCTGGGCGAAATCCAAATTCGTCGCGAAACCATCGGAGCCCAAATGGTCCTGCGCTCCCGCTGGAGCCCGCTCCCCCTTCGACTATGGGAGCAGCTCCTCCTCCGCGCTGGCATCACCGAAGAACACCGCTGGTCCAAATTAAACCGCGAAACCGCCCTTCAGATCGTGCAGATCCTCACCTCCACCCAACTCCTCGTTACCGGGAAAAGCATGAATAAGGAGGAGTTCGTTACCAGCGGAGGAATCCCCCTCAACGAAGTTGATTTTAAAACAATGGAAAGTCGCCTTGTTCCTGGGCTTTATTTCGCAGGGGAAGCCCTCGATATCGATGGCCTCACCGGTGGCTTTAATTTCCAATCCGCTTGGACCACCGGCTGGATCGCGGGACATGCCATGGCTAGCGCCACCTCTTCCACCACAAAATAGGGTAAGACCCTCCCAAACTGCTTCTATTTCAACCCAATTGTTTTTAGGCTATCGCCCTTGAAAGGTAAGACCCCACTCGTCGCCATTCTTATGGGCAGTCGATCCGACTGGCCCACTCTCCGACCCGCCCAAAATCTTTTCCGGCAAGCAGGGATCCCCACCGAGGTCCGCGTGGTCAGCGCCCATCGAACTCCCCAGCGTCTTTTCACCTACGCAAGCTCCGCTGAAAAACGTGGCCTAAGAATGATCCTCGCAGGCGCCGGCGGTGCCGCCCATCTCCCAGGTATGATTGCGGCCCTCACCCCCCTTCCCGTCCTCGGAATTCCCGTCGCAGGCAAAGCCCTCCGCGGACTCGACTCCCTCCTTTCCATAGCCCAAATGCCAGCTGGCATTCCTGTCGCTACTTTCCCCATCGGAAAAAAAGGGGCCATCGCCGCCGCTCGCTTCGCCATCGCACTACTTCAACACTTCCCGTGATTCCTCCAG
Organism: Verrucomicrobia subdivision 6 bacterium; assembly: GCA_945876115.1. Classification (GTDB taxonomy): domain Bacteria; phylum Verrucomicrobiota; class Verrucomicrobiia; order Methylacidiphilales; family Verrucolacustridaceae; genus Verrucolacustris. Next base: position 2,841 of record CAMCNF010000022.1, read on the forward strand.
GCAAAACCATCGGCATCATCGGAGGAGGCCAACTCGGGCGCATGCTCGCCCTCACCGCCCGCCGCCTTGGCTACCGTATCGCCGTTCTCGACCCCGAACTCTCTTGCCCAGCTGCTCCAGTTGCCGATGTCGCCCTAACCGCTCCATTCGATGATTCTAAAGCGCTCCGCCGCCTGGCCGAGGCCAGTGATGTCGTAACCTACGAATTTGAAAATATCCCCGTTGAATCACTTCGCCAAATCGCTTCGATTCGTCCCGTCTTTCCTGACCCCGAAATCCTTCACCTCTGCCAACACCGCGAACGGGAACGCGAATTCCTTAAGAAGTATAACTTCCCCAGCCCTCGCTTCGAAATTGTCGCCTCCGCCAGCGACCTCGCTTCCGCCCTCGCTCGATTCCCTGGCAAAACCCGTCTCAAATCCTCCGCCTTCGGCTACGACGGCAAAGGACAACTTCCTCTCGACCCCTCCGCCAACCCCCAACAAGCCTGGTCCCAAATCAACGTTCCCCGTGCCGTCCTTGAAGAGCACGTTCCTTTTGTCCGCGAACTATCGGTCCTCGTCGCCCGCCAATCCACCGGTCTTTCCGTGCCATTCCCGCCTTTCGAGAACCGCCACCAAGGGGGTGTTTTGGAACGTACCATATTCCCTGCCCGCACTTCCGCCATCACCGCCACTGCCGCCCTATCTCTCGCCTCCGCTATCGCCGAACAACTCCAACTGGTCGGCTTGCTCGGCGTCGAACTCTTCGAACTCGCCGACGGAAAACTTCTCGTTAACGAACTCGCTCCCCGCGTCCATAACTCAGGCCATCTTACCGCTGAAGCCTGCCATACCAGCCAGTTCGAACAGCAGATTCGGGCCGTCTGTGGCTTGCCCCTCGGCCTCGTCACTCCCCTCTGTCCCGCAGTCATGTTCAATCTCCTCGGGGATCTTTGGGTCCAAGGAGAGCCTGACTGGTCTCCCCTCTTCGCCCTTCCTGGGACTGTCCTTCATCTCTACGGGAAATCAGTCGCCCGACCTGGCCGTAAAATGGGTCACTTAACCATTCGCGCCAGCACCACCGAGGAAGCCATCCGACTCGGCAACCTCGCTCTCAATCCGATCCGCATCCAAGCCGGTTTACCCCCCTTAACTACTTAATCTCCCCTACCTCCTATTTTCAGATTCCTCTGCCCTCGCTTGATCAGAGCGCAAAAGTCGCCAGCTCTATCTCTATCCAAATGTCTGCTCGAATTATTTTTAAAGATCGACTACTCTTTCTCTGTTTGCCGGCTGGTGCAATGGTAGCACACCAGACTTTGGATCTGGCTGTTCCTGGTTCGAATCCAGGGCCGGCAGCGTCTATTTCCTCGGGTCCTCTGCCCAAGGAATCTTTCCCTCCGCCAACCCTCGCACCACTTGAGGAAGACACCGATGCTCCGCCTCTTGGATTCGCCCATGCAACGACTCCGCACTATCCCCCGCCAAGACTGGTACCGTCTCCTGTCGCAAAATATGCCCGCCATCCACCTCTTCGTTCACCCAGTGCACCGTGCACCCCGCCTCTTTCACACCCGCCATCCGCGCCTGCTCCCAAGCCCGTAGTCCAGGAAAAGCAGGAAGAAGTGAGGGATGAATATTAATAATTCTCCCTTCAAATTTGCGCAGAAGCGGATCTTTCACCACCCGCATGTACCCCGCCAAAACCAGCAGATCAACCCTCGCCTTCTCCAACGCCAAGGCCAACTCCTCCTCGATCTCTGGTTCTAACTTCGTGCGAAAGTTACTCTTTCGACAGACCACCCTAGGAAGATTCAGCTTCTTCGCATGCTCGATTATTTTCGCCTCCGCCCGATCACTCCCCACCATAACAATTTCAGCCAGAATCATGTCCCGCTCAATCGCCCTAGCCAACGCGACAAAGTTACTCCCTTCCCCTGACCCCAAAACCCCCAAGCGCAACCCTCTCACTTCTTCAACTTCTGCAGCACGGCGGTAGTCGAACGCCCAGGAGTAAACGGTAGTACCTTCACTATGCCCCCCCCTTTTTTTACCGCCGCCAGTTCATCTTGATCCAACTGCTCCGCTTGGTAATCCCCACCTTTCACATAAATATCGGGCCTCACCACATCCAAGAAACGAGTCGCCCGCTTTTCCGAGAAAACCACCACCGCATCCACCGCCGCCAGTCCTGCTACCACCTCCGCTCGGTCTCCCTCAGGGTTGACCGGCCTCCCCTCCCCCTTCAACTCCCGCACGCTGCTGTCCCCATTGACCCCCACCACCAGCACATCTCCCTGCGCTCGCGCTTCCTGCAAAAAACGGACATGCCCCAAGTGCAAAAGGTCAAAGCATCCATTCGTGGCCACGACCTTGATCCCGCGCCTCTTTGCCTCCTCCCGCCAAGCCGGAAGTTTCTCCCAAGAAAGTTGTATGCCCATCACTGAGAATCTTGACCCGCCCCTCCGCACTCGCAACATCAAATCAGAAAGGTAATCGAACCGTTTTATGGATTTTGACTGGTCCCTCTATTCCACTCCTGAAGTTCCCCAAACGGAAGTTCATGAAAGCTTTGAAGACCCCTTCTGCCTGCGGATCCTTCCAGGCGGCGGGCCACTAGCTGAGCACTCTCGCTTCCTCTGCCTCGGCAAGAGCCTAGCCGGAAAGTCCCTTTTCTCCATCTACAGCGCAGATGGGCGGCGTATGCGACCCATCGCCACTCGACCCATGACCGAGGCCGAAGACCATTTTTACGAACGAAAAGCTAAGGAATCCCTTTGACCCCATGCCTCACCACCATTCGAAAATGGGAAGAAATTCCTTTTTTCCCCAATCCCAATCAAGAGGCAACCTACTGGGCCGCTCATCAACTGGATCCTGCCCTAATGGCCGGCTCTCTTTCTTTGACCGAGGGCCAAGATTCCACTTCGATTACCTTGCGCATGGATCCCCGTATGCTCAGCCGCCTCAAACGCCTCGCCGCACGGCGCTACCTCAACTATCAGTCCATGATGAAACAGTGGATAGCCGAACGTTTAGAAAAAGAGCTCCCTGGAGCTTAACTCGAATCACGCCTCTACGAGGCCAGTAACCCTGAAAACTCATCCGCATTAAGCTCGAAAAGCAGTTCGTACACCTCCGCCACCCCATCCGAGAAACCAAACGCCGCCGAACTCGCCATCTGCCGAACCGCCGCAAAACCCTCCACCGCCCCCGTCGGATCTCGTAAGGGAATAAAGTCGATCCTCAGACGAAACCCTTTGCCCCTCAACTTTCCTTGGGTCTGCCGATACTCCGCACTGCATCCGTTGCCAGAAGCAAGATTTTGTACCACCTTACTCATCTCCTTTCGCGCCGCCACCGCCCCCTTCCATAACACCTCTACAGGGGCCCCAATCAATGACCTCTGAATCCCCGTCACCCATCGAATTCGTAATTCCCGATCCACTAAAGCAACCGTATGCCCCGAACTCTTCAACGCATCTACGATCATGTTTTGAAAAGTTTGCATAAGCTCTCGCAACTAATATAATTCGCTTGCCAACGCTTAATAGCAACATTTAATTTAACTTTATTCACATCTATAAGTATCTACAGAATAATGTTTTACCATCCATGTATCTAAATATACTAAACACTTCACGTCCTCGTCTTCTTTTTATTCCATTCTGAGGCTAAAAAAGATGGTGGCCACTACCTCCGCAACTTCTGCTCCTCTATGGAAACTGCCCTTCGCGCGCAGGACCAAACTCATCGCCACCCTCGGACCGCAACACACCGATCCCTCCGCCCTCTCTCAACTTCTCGACGGCGGGGCCGATGTCTTCCGCTTAAATATGTCCCATGCCAGCCACGACTTTGTCCGCCAGGTCGCACCTTCCCTTCGTACTCTCGCCGCCAGTCGCGGCAAGGAAATCTCCATCCTCCTCGATACCCAAGGACCCGCCATCCGAACGGGAACCATCGGCACCCCGCGCCACCTCAAAGTCGGCGATACTCTCATTCTAAGCGTCGATCCACACGCCCCCGCGCCCGCCGTTCCCGTCAACTACCCCGATCTCCTGAATGATCTCGAACCTGGACAAAAACTCCTCGTTGATAACGGCGTCCTCCATCTTCAAGTCCTCAGCAAAGATGCCACCGCACTCCATTGCCGTGTCTTAACCGCAGGAGTCCTGGGAGATCGTCGACACATCAACCTACCCGGAGTCCGCGTCAATCTTCCCGCCATTACCGAAAAAGATGCCGCCGATTTAAAAGTAGGCCTCGAAATCGGTATCGATTGGGTCGCCTTGTCTTTTGTTCGTGATCCCGCCGATGTTCTCGCCCTACGCGATTTCCTTTCTCAGCACAACGCCAAGGAGGTCGGCATCATTGCCAAAATCGAAGATCAGTCCGCCGTTAAAAATATCCTCGGTATTGTCTCCGCTGCCGACGCCATCATGGTCGCGCGTGGCGATCTCGGAGTGGAGTGCCCTTACGAAGAACTCCCCATCATTCAACGTAAAATTCTCAAACAGTGCATTGCCTCCATGAAGCCCGTCATCGTCGCCACCCATATGCTCGAAAGTATGATCTCCAATCCCCTGCCCACCCGTGCAGAAATTACCGACGTCGCCAACGCCGTCTTTGAAGGTGCCGATGCCATCATGCTTTCAGGCGAAACCGCCACCGGAACGTATCCACGAGCCTGCCTCGAAGTCCTCGACCGAGTTGCCCGCCGTATCGAACGCTCTGGCTCCATTGGCTACGAAAAAGGCATTCACACCGAGGGAGAGGCCGATGGAGTCGTCTCCGCAGGAGTCCATCTTGCCAACCAACTTGAAGCCCAGGGCATTCTTCTTTTCACCCGTACGGGACGAATGGCCCGAGTCGCCGCCGCCCTGCGCCCAAAAGTTACCCCCATCTATGCCTTCACCCCCACCGTTGCCCTCGCTCGCCAACTGGCACTGCACTATGGCGTACGCGCCCGCTGCCTTCCCTTTGAACGCCAAGAAAGGGAAGTTCTTATCCGCGATGTCATCGGCGATCTCCTCGCCAAAGGACTGATCCTTCCTCATGCCCCCCTCGTCATCATTAATACCTCCATCGTCGGCGATAAAACCTATCGCACAGTCCAAGCTCGCACCGCACAGGTCTAATCCCCGCCCTAACCTCGTTTAATAATTCCCTTTTGACTCAACTCCTCTGGAGGCAAATTAGAAGTATGTCCAAACCCTCCCGTCTCGATCACGTGGCCTTGGCCGTCACCGATGTACCCGCCGCGGTGCGCTGGTGGACCGAACACTTTGCTTGTCGCGTTAAATATGCGGACGCCACCTGGGCACAACTCGATTTCGAGAATACCTCCCTCGCCCTCGTCACCGAAGGCCAGCACCCTCTACACCTCGGATTTCTCGTGCCCGACGCCTCCGCCTACGGGAAAGTTCAAACTCACCGCGACGGAACCAAATCGGTTTATGCTCAAGCCCCAGGCGGCGCAATAGAGTACGTCGAACGCCCCACCCCACCATCCCCATGACCCCTTTTGCCCTCTTTCAAAAAAAGCCGGTTTTACTTGGCGTCGTCCACCTCCCAGCCCTACCCGGTGCCCCTCACTACTCCGGAAATCTCTCGCACGCTAGAGCTGCACTCCGCCGCGATCTTCGGGCTCTGCATCGTGGCGGCGCCCACGCCATTATCATCGAAAATTTCGGCGATACCCCCTTTCCCCAAGGCTCCGCCAGTCCCGCCACCGTCGCCGCTCTCACCTCCCTAGCCACTGAAGCCCGTGACCTTTTCCCTGGACCCCTCGGAATCAACCTTCTACGCAATGACGGAGTCGGGGCGATGGCGATTGCCCACGCAGTCGGAGCTCAATTTATCCGCGTCAATGTTCTCGTTGGCGCCCGCGTCGCAGATCAAGGGGTCATTTCTGGAATCGCCGAAAACCTTCTTCGGTTCCGTCGTGAAATTGGCGCAGAGAAAATTCGCATCTTTGCCGATGTCGACGTGAAACACTCCGCCCCTCTCGCCGCGGGCTACACCTTGGAAGATGAGTCCCGCGATGCCTGGGAACGCGGCGGAGCCGATGCCCTCATTGTCACTGGCGGAGGAACCGGTTGGTCTGCCGATCCTGAACATCTTCGTCGCGTCCACTCTATCGTCCCGCGTGCACCACTCCTTATCGGTAGTGGCACCACCCTAGAAACCCTTCCTACCTTTCTCCCAGAAGCCTCAGGTTTCATTGTCGGCACCGCCCTCAAGAAGAATGGTAAGATCAATCCCGCCCGCGTCCGCGCTTTCGTCGCCGCCCTAACCAAAACTCGCAACTAGCTACCCCATGTTTTCCCCCGTCCATATCCCCGTGGGAATGGCACTCGCCCACTGGATTCCTGGTGGTCCCATTCCTGTTTTCTGCGCGGGAGTTCTCAGTCACCTCCTTCTCGATGCCATCCCCCATGGCGATGCGGGCATCGGGCACTGGGTCCACTCTTCTCCAAATCACCTCACCAAACTTAAACGCCTCCTGCCGATGGTTTTTGTCGACCAGATCCTCGGTGCAGGAGTTTTTTTTCTACTTCTCTCATCTCCCCTTCTTGCATCCACCGGATTCTGGACACTTCTTGCGGGAGCCTTCGGTTCCATTCTGCCCGACTATATCTCAGGATTTCGTGATCTGTTCCCGAAACCGCCAAGCTGGCTTAAATCGATCCATTGCTTCCACGAAAAGTGCCACTACCGTGGCAAAGAACCTTTCAACACCGTCACGGGACTCATTTTTCAAGCTGGGCTCGTTGGCCTCGGCGTCTTTTTCGCGTTCCGATAAGCGGAACGCCTTAACCCTTTTTACCTTCCCAAACCAGGCAGCCGAGTCCACTTCTCCACCTGTCGCGCCATCAGAACAAGAATCGAGACCAAGCCCAGATACACCCCCGCCGCTAACAGATACGCTTTAAAGAACTGAAAGTTAGTTGCCGCCAACTCCTGAATCCGAGCAAAGAACTCGGTGTACTGAATCAGAAAAGCCACAGAACTATCTTTTAGATTTCCGATACACTGATTCGTTAAAGCAGGTACAGATAAACGCAAGACTTGGGGAAGCGTGATCCATCGAAAGATCTGCCTGTGCCCGAATCCTTGTGCACGAGCCGACTCAATTTCGCTCGGATCCAACCCATTCCTAGCAGTCGTCAAATACGCCGCATTGTAAGCCGCCACATTCATCGTGAAACCAATCACCGCCACGAGAAATGGAGATAACTTCAGGCCCCACTGGGGTAAGCCGTAGTACATCAAGAAAAGAAGAACAATCAGCGGAGTACCGATAAAAAAGGAAATATAGCCCTGAATCAAAGAACGCACCCATCGATAAGGGCTATTAGAAAAGTAAAAAACCACCAAACCGAAAAGAAAACCAGTTACGCTGATGATCACCGTAAGTTGTAAAGTCTGACGCAGTCCCGCCAAGATCAGGGGCATCTGCTCAAGTAAGTCCCGCTGAAATCCAATCCATCCGCTCACGATTGACCCTCCTTTTCCCCAAAGAAAGCCCTCACCTGATCATTAGGGTGATGCTTCGCTAGGTTCTCCAAGGTGTCATCGGCTCGAATTACTCCTTGATCCAGGAAAATGACTCGATTGGCAATTTGACTCGCCAAAGCCAGATCGTGGGTCACGCAGAGTAAAGTGACCCCTTCCCGGTTAAGGCGGTTAAAGAGTTCCGCTACTTCTCGCACCATCACAGGATCCAGTGCCGAAGTCGGTTCATCAAATACCACCACGGCAGGATCCATCGCCAACGCCCGTGCGATCGCTACCCGCTGCTTCTGACCTCCTGAGATCTGCGATGGATATTTGTCACGATGGTCAGCCATTTCGAGATGGTTAAGTTGAAAGAGTGCTTGGGCTTCCGCCTCCGCACGGCTCATTCCCCGCAGTTTTCTGAGGCCCAGCATGACATTACCCAAAACGGTTAAATGGCGGTACAAGGCAAACTGCTGGAAAACAAATCCGATGCTTCGTCGCAGAGCACGCACATCCACCTCAGCTCCCATAATATCTTGATCGCGAACCAGAATCGTCCCAGACGTCGGTTCAACCAGACGATTGATGCAACGCAACAACGTCGATTTGCCACAGCCCGAAGGACCCATCACTACCTTCATCTCCCCCTTTTGCAGATCAAGATTCACTCCGTCCAAAACGGTATGAGCACCGAATTTCTTGACCAGATTACGAATTTGGATGAGGGCCATCTTAGGTCGTCCCCAATCCAGGCACTTGATAACGCTTCTCCAAGAAATGAACTCCTGCCAAAAGAATCCGATAAATAAGGAAGTACAACACACCCACAGCAAGATAGATCTCGATCCCCCGAAGAGTCGTCGCCGTCAGGGTCATCGCCTGCTTGGTGATTTCAGCGATTCCCACCGTGTAGGCAAAGGGTGAGTACTTTAGGATAGAGGTAAACTCATTGACCATTCCTGGCACAGCCAGACGCAGCATCTGGGGAAACTCAACGCTAGTCAGAATCTGGAATCGACTCATACCCATCGCTTCAGCCGCAAGAATTTCGGATGCTTCGACCGAGTCCAAGGCCCCACGAAACACCTCCGCCAGATATGCTCCCGCAATTAACCCTAAGCTCAGAGCCATCGCCAAGAGCGGACCTACTTTGATTCCCACGCTGGGCAAACCGAAGTACACAAGAAAAAGCAGTACTAAAACCGGAACTCCTCGGAAGATGTAGGTGAAACCATCGAGAAAAGGCACCAGATGCGCATAACCCATCCGCCGTAACCCCGCCACGATTAGCCCTACCGCCATGCCAGTTCCACTACAGACGAGGGTTACCACCACGGTCGAAACCAAACCCTGCGCTAACTGCGCAACCAGCTCAAAGAAGTTCAATGAAGCACGATCTCCCAGACTACTTCATCCAACGATCCAGAATCGCCTTCACCTTTTCGGGTCCCAAATCTTTCAGGTACGCATCAAAGTCATCTCTTCGCTTCGATCCTTTGGCAAAGGCGAAACCCAATCGATCAAACCCCTTAAAAACATAGGCGCTTTCTAAAGGAAGCTTCAGCTTATGCACATAGTTCGCCAGAACGGGCTCTTCTACGAAAGCCAAGTCGAGATTGCCGTTTTGCAGGTCGGTAATCGCTTCGCTGTAGGAAGGGTACAGCTTAACCCGATCTAAGGAGTAGTACCCCTTAGGTTCTAATTCGTTTTTTATCAGATCATTGTAGGCCATTCCGCGTGGGTACCCTATCGAGTAGGCCTTGAGCTGAGCTAAATCGGTAATCTTTATGTTTCGACTCTTTAAGCAAACCAGATGCCAGGCGTTGTCGTAGTACGGTTGCGAAAAATCCATCGCCTCTTTTCGCTTTTCCGTAATCGAGATTCCAGAAAACGCCACCTCAGCTTGTCCGCTGGAGACAGCCCCCAGCATGCCTTGCCAGTCGTAGGGTGTGATTTTAAGAGTACAACCACGCGACTGGGCGTAGCCCTCAAAGAGATCGAGGTCCGCACCTTGGATCTTGCCCTGCTCACTAAAAAGCATCGGAGGGGAGGAGGGAGAAACTGCCACTGCAATGACCTTATCGTCCTTTCCTCCCGCACAACCTGCCAAGACAAGCAACACTCCCATCAGGATTCGTCGGATATTACTACAGCACATCACCCTTTTTTTAGCGTAACCCAAGCAGGTTAGCCATTCGCTTTTCCGCAAAGCGTACGGAACATTCCATCAAAAGACTGAATTACCTTTAGCCAAGCTTAAGGATGCCATCGGTCAGGATTCTCGCTCGCAACCCGCCACGCCCCATGAGCCACGCATGAACCCCAAGAGCAAAGGCCTGATCCATCCATGCACAAGGACGGCACTCTTCCACTCCAAAGAAACGAACTCCCTGAAGCTCAAACTCTTTTCCAATCCACGAATTTAGATCCACTCCTGAAATCAGTACATTACGGCGACTACTCCCTGCATCGGCTGAATCCAAACCGAGCTCTCTTTTCATAAGCTGAAACACTTCAGAGGAAAAAAAGGTGATCTGGCCTTTGTAATCGGGTTGGTGATCAAAGTAACGATCCTCTCGAATTCCACTCCCTGCCACACAGGCGATCTCTGACACTTCGAAATGAGGTTGGGTCCCCGCAGGTTTACCCTTATGCCCTACATAATTGTGTTCAGGGGAAATATAGAGGCGTTCAATCGTGATCATACCCACACCTCTATTCTCAATCCCCACTTGAGCCTTAGAAAGCCGAAAAGGCGCGGCTCCTTTCGGAACCGCGCCCTCTTCAGCTCCCCTCGGGGGACGTACCCCGGGGGAAATACTTACGAATGGATTAGTAGTCCATCCCTCCGCCGTGACCGCCACCCGCGGGTGCCGGTGCCTTCTCCTTCTCGGGCAACTCTGTCACCACCGCTTCGGTGGTGAGGAGCAGACCCGCGATGGATGCGGCGTTCTGCAGAGCGGACCGAGTGACTTTCGTCGGGTCAACCACGCCAGCTTTGACGAGATCAACATATTCACCGGTGGCCACATTGTAGCCCTCGGCGCCTTTCCGACTTTTCACTTCTTGGACCACAATCGAGCCCTCTACTCCGGCGTTATCCGCCAAAGTACGCAAAGGTTGTTCGACGGCGCGACGGATAATCTCCGCCCCAATCGCCTGATCCCCTTTGAGTTTGAGACTCTCGATGGCCTTTTGACCGCGAATCAATGCCACGCCCCCTCCGGGGACGATGCCTTCTTCGACGGCCGCACGAGTCGCATGTAATGCGTCCTCTACGCGGGCCTTCTTTTCCTTCATCTCAGTTTCGGTTGCGGCACCGACATTGATCACCGCCACCCCGCCCGCGAGCTTCGCCAGGCGTTCTTGCAGCTTCTCTTTATCGTAGTCCGAGGTGGTCTCTTCGATCTGTTTCTTGATCTGAGAGACACGGCCTTGGATGTCAGAGCTTTTCCCCACCCCTTCAATCAGGGTGGTGTTCTCTTTGTCCACAACCACGCGCTTCACGCGGCCAAGATCTTCCAAGGTAACGTTCTCAAGCTTGATCCCCAGATCCTCACTGAGCATCTTGCCACCCGTGAGGATAGCGATGTCTTCCAGCATGGATTTGCGGCGATCTCCGAAGCCCGGCGCCTTGACGGCACAGACTTGCAAAGTCCCACGCAACTTGTTCACTACCAAAGTCGCCAGGGCTTCGCCCTCAACTTCTTCCGCAATGACCAAGAGAGGTTTGCCCGATTTGGCTACCTTTTCCAAGAGAGGCAACATGTCCTTCAAGCTCGAGATTTTCTTCTCGTGAATGAGGATATAAGCATTTTCTAAGGATGCTTCTTGATCTTCTTGGTTGGTGACAAAGTAAGGAGAGAGATAACCCTTATCGAACTGCATCCCCTCGACCACTTCGAGGGAGGTTTCAATCGATTTGGCTTCTTCCACCGTCACCGTGCCATCCTTGCCCACCTTGTCCAAAGCATCGGCGATAATCTCACCGATCGTTTTGTCCCAGTTGGCAGAGACGGTCGCGACTTGGCGAATATCGTCCTTGTCCTTCACTTTTTTGCTGATCGCCGCGAGCTCTTCCACAATCGCTTCCACCGCGCGATCGATTCCACGCTTCAGCTCAGTCGGATTCGCCCCGGCGGTCACATTCTTGAGACCCTCCCGGTAGATCGATTCCGCCAAAACCGTGGCGGTAGTAGTGCCGTCCCCCGCGATATCGCTAGTTTTGCTGGCGACTTCACGGACGAGTTGCGCACCGATATTTTCATAAGGATCCTCGAGCTCGATCTCTTTCGCGACCGTCACACCGTCTTTGGTGATGGTCGGAGATCCGAACTTTTTATCGAGAACCACGTTGCGACCGGCCGGTCCGAGTGTCGCTTTGACGGCTTTGGAGAGTTTCTCCACGCCGCGCAAGAGCGCGTGCCGGGCGGCTTCGTCAAACAAGATTTGTTTGGCTGCCATAATTCATTTCCTCCTTCAGCTCACCACGCCGAGGATATCATCCTCACGCATGATCAGCATTTTCTCGCCTTCGAGGGTAATTTCTGTCCCGCCGTATTTACTAAACAGGACCTTGTCCCCTTTTTTAACTTCCATCGGGATGAGTTTGCCCGCGTCGTCCCGTTTTCCGGGTCCAACTTGGACTACTTTCCCCTCCTGGGGTTTTTCTTTAGCGGTATCGGGGATAATGATCCCGCCTTTTTTCACTTCCTGCTCTTCGAGAGGATGCACCAGCACCCGATCGCCGAGAGGACGGATATTCACATTAGCCATAGCTTGGGTGAACTCCTTTCTTTGGTTTTGAGGTTTCGGTTTGTCTGAAGGATGGGCAAGGTCCCGAGGGACCCAGGGTTAACTCGGCTTTGGGCCGCCCTTCTTGTTTTTGTCAACCATCTCGAACTCGGCATCAATCACTTCCCCCTCACCCTTTTCAGGTTGGGTTCCGCGATCAGCCGTGCCCGAGTTTCCCGGTTCCGAAGCTGTTTCTTTTCCTCCCGCCGCTTTTTCCGAAGCCTGCCGATAGAGATCTGAACTCACCGCCTGAACCAGCGTGTTCAGCTTTTCCGCCGTGTCTTTGATGGCGGCTTCGTCATCTTTCTTCACCGCTTCTTTCACCGCGGCCGCCGCCTCCTCAATCTCCTTTTTCTTCGCCCCATCCAGCTTGTCCCCCATCTCCTTCATCATCTTCTCTGCCGCAAAAGCAGTGTTCTCCGCTGTGTTCCGCGATTCAATCTTCTCCTTTGCCTTAAGATCTTCTGCCTCATGCTCCTTCGCTTCGCGCGTCAGCTTCTCTACCTCTTCCTTGGATAGACCGCTCGAGCCAGTAATCGAAATCTTCTGCTCCTTCCCCGAACCAAGATCCTTGGCCGAGACTTGCAGAATCCCGTTGGTGTCGATGTCGAACGTCACCTCCACTTGAGGCACTCCTCGCGGCGCAGGCGGAATCCCGTCCAAATGAAAGGTGCCCAGCCGCTTATTATCGCGCGAGAGAGGCCGTTCACCCTGCAAAATCACAATCTCCACCCCCGGCTGGTTGTCCGAGTACGTGCTAAACACATTCGTCTTTTTCGTCGGCACTGTCGTATTGCGCGGAATCATCGGGGTCGCCACCCCACCCGCCGTTTCAATCGCCAAGGTCAAGGGGGTTACGTCGAGGAGAAGCACATCGTGGACATCACCCTTCAACACGCCACCTTGAATCGCCGCCCCAATTGCTACCACCTCATCCGGATTCACCCCTTTGTGCGGCTCTTTCCCAATCAACTTCCGCGCAGTCTCAATAATCGACGGCATCCGCGTCATTCCTCCCACCAAAACTAATTCATCGATCTGTTTGGATGCCAAGCCCGCATCCTTCAGACAGGCGTTGACCGGCCCAATCGTCCGTTCCCGTAGTTTGTCGGTCAACTGCTCGAGCTTCGCCCGAGTGAGTTTTTTCGCGATGTGCTTCGGCCCAGAAGCATCCGCCGTCACGAATGGCAAATTGATCTCGTACTCCTGAGCCGAGGACAGAGCGATCTTCGCCTTCTCTGCCTCTTCTCGGATTCTCTGCAAGGCATCAGGCTGCCCATGCAAGTCGATCCCAGCATCCGCCTTAAACTCCGCAATAATCCAGTCCATCACCGCCATGTCCCAATCGTCTCCACCCAAATGGGTATCCCCATTCGTCGCCTTCACCTCGAAAAGCCCGTCCCCGATGTCCAAAACCGAGATATCAAAAGTACCACCGCCCAAATCATAAACCGCAATCTTCTCGTCCTTCTTCTTATCCAGTCCGTAGGCCAAAGAGGCAGCGGTCGGCTCATTAATGATCCGCAAAACTTCCAACCCAGCAATTTTTCCCGCGTCCTTCGTTGCCTGACGTTGGCTATCGTTGAAATAAGCAGGCACCGTGATCACCGCTTGGGTAATTTTCTCCCCCAACTTCGATTCCGCATCCGCCTTGAGCTTGGCCAAAATAAATGAGGAAACTTCCTCGGGCGAAAAAGACTTTTTCTCCCCCTTCACTTCCACTTCGACATGAGCATCGCCGTTTTTCGCTGCCACCACTTTGTAGGGCAACCGCTTGGTCTCTTCCTGCACTTCGACAAATTTGCGACCAATCAGACGCTTAACCGAAAAAATTGTGTTCTTGGGGTTAGTCACCGCTTGCCGCTTCGCCGCCTGCCCCACCACCCGCTCCCCACCTTTCGTAAAAGCCACAATCGAAGGAGTGGTGCGCGCACCCTCCGAATTTTCTAGAACCACTGGTTGCCCAGCTTCCATCACCGACATACATGAGTTGGTCGTTCCTAAATCAATTCCTAGTATTTTTGCCATAATATTCTCCTTTAGCGCAAGATACGTGCCGATCTCATATCCGCATAAAATGTTAACTGACAACAGTTATATTTGTACAACAAATGCACTGTGGGACATTTTGTCACACTACACCGTCCCCATGTGTGACATTTTGTCACAGCTTCTACTGTCGCTGGGTTAAGAAATAAAGGGATCAAGAGAGAGGAATAGTATGGGGCGATTATTGAGGTTGGCAACCCGCGCGGTAACGAATTATCTCAACCTTTGGCCTTAAAATCTCCACCTTACCTTCATGGCAATTAAGGCTCTCGAATCTCTCGAACAGTTTGCCACCGATGTCATCCTCGATCGTGCGGCTGGACGCCGCGCATCCCTCCTTAAACCTCTCCTTCTCTTTCTCGCTACGATTTACGCAGGCATCATGCGCTTGCGTGCCCGCTTCTACCAAGATGCTGTCTTCCGCCGCTACTCCGTCGGCGTCATGGTCATCAGCGTCGGCAACCTCACCGTAGGTGGCACCGGTAAAACTCCCGTCGTCGAGAAGCTTGCCCGTTCTCTGCACGAAGCAGGTCGCCGTGTCGCCATCCTCAGTCGTGGCTACAAAAGCGCTCCCAAACCTCTCCTCACCCGCCTGGCGGATAAGTTTCTTCCAGGCCGGATTCCATCCCCACCACGCGTTGTTTCGGACGGAAAATCGGTCCTCCTCGATTCCGCCCAAGCAGGAGACGAGCCCTTCATGCTCGCCCGCAATCTTCCCGGTGTCGCCGTTCTCGTCGATTCCGACCGAGTCAAAAGCGCCCGCTATGCCATCCGAAACTACCGAGCTGACACCCTCCTTCTCGATGACGGCTTCCAGTACCTCCGCCTCGGCGATCGCTTTAACCTCCTCCTCGTCGATCGACAGAATCCTTTCGGCAATAAGCATGTTTTGCCTCGGGGAGTTCTTCGCGAACCTCCCGATGCCCTACGCCGCGCCGATCTCATCCTCCTGACCAAATGCCTTGGAACCGACCATGCGGAGCTCGAAAAAAGTATTCGCCGCTATAATCGTCACGCTCCCATCCACCCCTGTAGCCATCATCCCCTTCACCTAGAGGATGTTCTTACAGGGGTAAAACAACCCCTCTCCTTTCTCCGAGGGCTCCGCGTCGGGGCCCTCGCGGGCATAGCCGTACCCGAAAGCTTCTTTGCTGGCCTTGTCAAACTAGGAGCCGAAATCGTCTACCAACGATCCTTTGCCGATCATCATCGCTTCTACGCTTCGGAAATCGAAAATGCCCTTACCCGCACCCGAGCTCGTCGCGGCCTCGCCCTCATTACCACCGAAAAGGATTCCGTCCGCTTTCCCCCCTTCCCTCCCCGTGATATCCCCGTCCTTTTCCTTCGAGTCGAGATTTCTATGCTCGACCCAACTGCAACCTTCGAGCAGACCGTCCGTGCCGCTCTCGGTATTCGTCCAACCTAATCCTTTTTCTTCTTTTTCTTCTTTTTCTCCGCTTTGTCGGACGGCGCTCGAGCGCACGACAGATCGTCTTCCACTGAGAATTGGCCAGCCTTGCGCAAGGCAATGACCCACGCGGGCCCCACATCCTCCGGCGTCAACGGCTTCCAGTTTGCCAGCTCCTTCTCCTCCGACCATCCACTTGGAATCGCCTGAATTTTACATCCTGAGGAAGCAAGGGCATCGGCACAAGTCCCACCCAACAGCACATTGTTCTCAAAATGATTCGGCTTTAGCTTGATCTTATCCAAAGGGGGTTGCGTGTCGGCCACCGCCCCAATGACCGATTCTCCCCCATTCGAGCGAATGAATTGGTTGTCTTTGATCTGACAATTCTCAGGCAAAAGAACCAACTGAT
>CAMCNF010000023.1 GCA_945876115.1 Verrucomicrobia subdivision 6 bacterium
GATCCCCAATCCAAATATCAAAATTCGCACTGATCCACGATCCCGAGTGCAAACGCCCTGCAGGCTTTCCTTCTTTACCATCTAGGTAGTCCCCCAGCCTCTGGGTTCGCAATCCAACCGCCTTCTCCAGTCCGCCATAAAAAGCATCCAAAAACGCCTCCCCACTATCAGGAAAAGATTCCCAAGCGTTCTCTCCATCCAAGGCCAACAAGACAATCCCATCCTTCGCCATCACTTGAGTAATATGCTCCAGATGAACTTTTAAATAGTCCGCCGCAACCTTTGGGTCAGTCCGCGAAGCCGTAAATCCGATATAATCAGACAAGGGCCTCTCTCGAAAAAGCGCCTTCATCGTCACTCCGCCCTCCTCCACTCGCCATGCTTGAAAAAGCTCCACGTGATCCACTTTTTTTCCTTGGGCTTCAAGACCCCGGAAAAGAACCAGCTCGTCCGTACAAAAATACTCAAAGCCAGCCTGCACCATCAAAGGCACCACCTCAGGACTTACCGACCCCTCCGACGGCCACAAACCCCGCGCCTTCCGACCAAAAACCCGCGTGTGCAACACCTGCGCTTTTTGCAACTGGGCCAAGGCATCCTCCGGCGCCTCCATCCGACTTGGCAATCTCGCTCCTGGCATCGCCCTCTTCGCACTATCCGTATCTACCAGCAAAGGAAGAATCGGATGATAAAACGGCGCCGTGGTTAACTCCACTTGGCCCGACTCCGCCAAACCTCGGTACTCTTGCAAAATTCCTTTAAGCATCTCTTGATGAATCTGCAAAACCCTCAACTTATCTTCCTCCGTGAAATCCCTGTCTTTGATAATCAAAGCCTCCAACTCGGGATATCTCTTTCGTACCGCGAAACCACACCAACCCAAATTAAACCAAACCTGCAAATCACGCAGATCTCCTTCCTTAAAGCGTTTCGCATTCTGCGGAGACTGGGCCGCCCCCGCCCGCCTCCCTCGCAAATCGAGCAACTGCCGATATCTCGGAAAAAGATCCACACTCGTGAGCCAGTTCACTTTGAAAAAGTTCTCCAACAACTCCTGCCGATCCGCTTCGGTCAACTCGTTCGCTGGCTTCTTCGCCAACTCTCCCCACCGATCCCGTACCTTCCCCTCCGCCAACTGTTCGATCTGCTCCACTAAGACTGGGGTTAAATTAAAGTTAAGCTTCACCTGCGGATGCCGTCGCGCCATCTCCGCCATATCCGCATACCCACGCACGGTGTGCAGCCGCACCCACGACATCAGTGCCTCCCCAGTCGCCGCGTCCACGTAAGAAGGTTGGTGCAAATGCCAAAGCAGCGCCACGTCACCCATGCGTCATTCCCTCTCGTAATACATTCGCCGCATCCTCGGGCAACGTGGGATTAATGTAGACCCCCGTGCCGAATTCAAAGCCCGCCACCCCCGTCAACCTCGGCAGAATCTCGATGTGCCATCGGTAATCCGAGTCGATTGTCGACCATGCGTCTGGATGTCGACTTCGCCGAAAAGGGGCCGTCTGCAGAATTAAATTGTAGCTAGGCTGATCCAAGACACTCGCATAGGTCGACAAGACCCGCTGGATCCCCTCAGCCAAAAGGAGCAACTCTCCGTCGCTCGCCGTCTGAAAATCAGGTGACTGCCTTCTTGGCATCAAACATGTTTCAAAGGGAAAGCGACTGGCAAAGGGGCAGAACGCCGTGAAACCATCGTTTTCAAAAACCACCCGCTCGCCCGACTTCCGTTCCGCTTTTAAAATATCCTCAAAAAGGCTTCTGTCCTTTTCCGTGTAATAGGCCCGCGCCGCCGCCAGCTTCTCCTTCACCACCTTCGGCGTCACCGGCATAGCAATCAACTGGCAGTGCGGATGAGGCATCGTCGCCCCCGCTCGCGCCCCATGATTTTTAAAAACCAGCGCGTAGTGCAACCGGATATCCCGAGAAAGATCGATCATCCGTGCCCGCCACGCTTGCAGAACTCGCACCACCCCAGGAAGCGTTTGTTTCTCCAAAACTAACTGGGGATGCGGGGTCTCCACAATCACCTCATGCGCCCCCACTCCGTTCATTCGGTCATAAAAGCCAACCGCCTCCTTATCCAAATTCCCCTCGACCCGCAGCGCAGGATACCGGTTCGGGATCACCCTCAACTGCCAACCCGGCCCGTTCGGCGCCGAGCCGTTCGGCCGAATCGCGTAAATCTCAGGCGGCGTATACGCCTCATGCCCCTCCAAAAATGGGTTGTCCTCAGGTTTTGTCGGCGGCAGCTCTTCACAGACATAACGCTCAGGTCGAATCTGGCGCTCTGGACTGAAGACCACCCAACGCCCCACTACCGGATCTTTTCTTAATTCAGGCATACTCTTTTTCTTTTCCTTCTCGGTTAGGGTAGCACAGAACGGTAGACCTTTTCATAGGCAGGTACGGACGCGCCCCAGCCCCAATCTCGGCTCATCCCGTTTCGACGAACCACACTCATCATCGCTGGCTCATTCCATAGCGCCAAGCCTCGATCTACCGCCTCCAACAAACCCAGCTCCGAAGAAGCCTGCCCACGAAATCCCGTCCCAGTTTTTTTCACCGAGTCCCACTCCTCCACCGTGTCCCGCAACCCCCCCGTGTCCGACACCACCGGAATAGCCCCATATCGCATCGCATACATCTGCGTCAGCCCGCACGGTTCACTTCGCGATGGCATCAGGAAAAAATCGGATCCCGCAAAGATCCTCCGAGCCAAACCCTCATTATGCTCCAATCTCACCGCCACCTGCTTGGGATATTTACCCGCAATCCTCTGCGCCTCTTTTTCTAAACCCGCTTCCCCTGTTCCCAATATCACCAACCTCCCCCCCTTCTCCACGATCTTTCCCGCAACCGCCAGAGCCAGATCCACCCCTTTCTCATAGGCCAACCGCGTCACCATTCCAAAAATAGGTCGCCCATTCGCCGACTCCAGCCCCATCTCCTGCTCCAACGCCAAACGACAAATCTCCCGCCCCTTCATCGAACCCACCTTAAAGTTCGCCTTTAATTCCGTATCCGTCGCCGGATTCCACCCCTCCTCATCAATCCCATTGAGAATCCCTGTGAGATTTTCCCCACGCGACCGCAACACTTCATGTAGCCCCGCTCCCTGCGCCTCATCCTGAATTTCCTGCGCATAAGTCGGACTGACCGTCGTCACCGCGTCCGCCATCTTCACCGCCCCCTTCATTAAATTTAACTTTCCATAAAACTCCAATGCCTCCATTCGGAACATTCCTGGAGGCAACCCCAGTCCCCCGAATTCCTCCGCTCCAAAATCCCCCTGATACCGCAAGTTGTGAATTGTGAAAACAGTTCGAATCGGTAGCCCCATTGCCAAAACATGCGCCGGAACCAAAGCCGCATGCCAGTCATTCGCTTGAATCACATCGGGAACCGGTTCGATATAACGCGCTAACTCCACCGAAGCCCGCGCCAGAAAATTAAAGCGCGCTAAACTATCAGGGTAATCCGCTCCCCCCTCTCCATAAGGATGGGCTCGGTCGAAATACTCGTCCCGTTCAATACCAAACAACGAAACCCCGCCGCGGTTACCCTCCCAGATTCGCGTCCCCCACAAACGACCCGCCGAAGGTACGTTCAACTCCCGCTTCGTCCGCCGAAACTCCCCCGAAAGTCGCAACCCACGATGCAGTGGCACCACCAAACTCACCCCGTGCCCCGCCCTCGCCAATGCCATGGGTAATGCCGCCATCACATCCGCCAAACCCCCCACTTTGGCGTGAGGCGCGAGTTCAGTTGCCACGAATAGGATGTTCATTGCTCGAACCTTACACTATGCCCTAAGACCCATGTCTACTGCCAGCCAGTTACCTGACCGCGTTCTCTCCCTTCTCCAAGGCAAAAAAGCTACCCCCCTCAACGCCGCTACCCTCAGCCGCCGCCTCCGCGTCCCCCTCCGCACCCTCTCTCTCACCCTGGAACAACTCGAAAAAACCAACCGAATCGCTCGCGTCCGCGGGGATCAATGGATTGCCTCCAACTCCGCCGATCTCGTCACCGGCACCATCCAATTTCACGCCAAAGGCTTCGCCTTCGTCATCCCCCCCGACGGCTCGCCCGACCTCCATATTCCTTCCGAAGAAACCGGGACCGCCCTCCACGGTGATCTGGTCGTCGCCCGCATCGACCGCCGCGCAAAATCCGCCCCCGCCCGCGGCCGCCGCCCCACTGCCCCCGATCGCCTCCGCGGCAGCATCGTCCGCATTCTCGAACGCAAGACCTCCCAAATCGTCGGCACTCTTCAAAAAACCGCCCGCTTCTTTATCGTCATCCCCGACGACCCTCGCTTCCTCCATAATCTCTACGTTCCCGCCCCAGGCACCGCCGGTGCCCCCGCCGCCGAACCCGGCGATAAAGTCGTCGCCAAACTCATCGAATGGAAAGACCGCCACACCAACCCCGAGGGAGTCATCCTCGAACGGCTCGGCCGAGCCACCGACCCCGGCATCGACATTCTCTCCATTATCCGAAAATTCGATCTCCCCTCCACCTTCCCGCCCGATGCCCTTTCCGAGTCCGCCTCCTTCCCTCCCGTCGAACTCCCCGACCACCCCGTCGGCCGCGAAGATCTCCGCTCCGAACTTGTCATCACCATCGATCCCGATACCGCCCGCGATTTCGACGACGCCATCTCCCTTCGCGAACTTCCCGGAGGTCACGTCGAACTCGGTGTTCATATCGCCGATGTTTCCCACTATGTCCTACCCGGTTCCGCCCTCGATCAAGAAGCCCGCAAACGAGCCAACAGCGTCTACCTGGTCAACGGCGTCATTCCTATGCTTCCCCCACGCCTTTCCGACGGACTCTGCTCCCTGCGCCCCAACGAGCAACGCCTCACCTGCTCCGCTTTCATTCACCTCGGTCCCGATGGCAAACCCGGCGCCACTCGATTCGCCCGCTCCGTCATTCTTTCCCGCCACCGCCTGACCTACGCCGAGGCCCTCACCCGCCTCCGCCGCCCCGCCCAAGACGATCTCGATCGGTTTCTCCAACGCACTTGGCACTTCGCCTCCGCCCTCCGTCGGCGCCGCTTCGAGGCCGGCGCTCTCGACCTCGATTTCCCTGAACTGCGGATTCTTCTCGATGCCCAAGGCCGACCCAACCGTATCGAAAAAGAGTCTACCGACGAATCCCACCAGCTCATCGAAGAGTTCATGCTTCTCGCCAACGAATCAGTCGCTCGTTACCTCAACCAAGAAAACCGTCCCGCCGTCTACCGTATCCATGAAACTCCCGAGGAATCTCGCCTTCAAGAATATCGAGAGCTCCTCATCGCCCACGGCGTCAAAGCAGGCGACCTCACCCAGCGCGGCGAAATTCAAAAGATTCTCAAAATTCTCCCCAGCCGACCCGACGGCCACGCCCTCAAGATCGGCCTCCTCCGCTCTCTCAAACGCGCCGTCTACTCCCCTAAAAGCCTCGGCCACTTCGGCTTGGCCAAATCCCACTACACCCACTTCACCTCGCCCATTCGCCGCTACGCTGATCTTCTCGTCCACCGCGCCCTCTTTCCCACCAAAGGTTCGCCCAAAGTCGATTCCTCGGGACTGGAAGCCCTCGCCCAGCACCTCTCTCGTACCGAACGCACCGCTGCCGAAGCCGAACAGGAATCTAAAAAATTAAAACTCCTCGAATACCTAGAAATGCAAACTGGCCCCAATCCATCCCAAACCTTCCCCGCCATGGTCACTGAAGTAACCAACTTCGGTATGTTTGTTGAACTGCCCGACTTTCTCCTCTCCGGCCTTATCCATGTCTCCGCTCTCACCGGTGATTTTTTCTCCTTCGACCCCGCCCGTCGCTCCCTCCTCGGCCGTCGCACCGGCAAGATCTACCGAGCCGGCGTTCAACTCCAAGTCGCCGTCCTAAAAATCGACCTCCCAAAACGTCAGGTAGACTTTCGTCCCGCCTAATTTTCTTTCAGAGCGCATTTTTCAATTCAACGCAGCCACCCTTCATATTCCCTCAACCGCGGGGCGCGCGTCCCGCGAACGCGGAATGCGGGACCCTGACCCCATTCCCCAAAACCAAGGGCGCGTCTGCGTCCCGCAACCGCGGGAGCGGTCTCTCCGAGAACGCTTGCGCTGAGCACTTAAACCCGCCCACCGGTAGGGCGCATCATCCGTGATGCGCCGATTGAATCACTCAACCGCTCAAACCTAAATCGCTCTATCGGCCAATGGAGACCATCGGCCCTACCAAAGTTTAGGTTTTGTACTTTTCATCGAGGCGGCCTCGGAGATGCCGCCCCTACCTAAGCTTCCAACTTCCGCGTGTGAGCGTTCGCCAGAAAATAATCGTCCTAGACACGGTTTTTGAGTATGTGCAGGATACTGTCCATATGACCGCAATTACCTACACCGCCGCGAGGGAAAATCTCGCCTCCACAATGGACAGAGTTTGCGCTGACCATGCCCCCGTGATCATTACACGCAATCGTGACCAGGCAGTCGTTATGCTCTCTCTTGATGACTACGAATCACTTCAGGAAACTGCCTATCTGCTTCGGTCACCAGCCAACACAAAGCGCTTACTTGCTTCGATTGAGAGTCTTAACTCTGGAAAGACGCTGAGAAAGAACATCAAAGACCTGGCGGCAGCATGAATCTTGTTTTCTCTCCCCAAGGTTGGGAGGATTACCAGCACTGGTTACAAACGGATAAGAAGATGATCAGACGAATCAACGAGCTGATCAAGGACACTGTGCGAAGCCATTATGATGGGATCGGGAAACCTGAACCCTTGAAACACACCCTTGCGGGTTTCTGGTCCCGCCGAATCACGGATGAGCATCGTATGGTTTACCGAATTGCTGCACGGAATCTTGAAATCGCACAACTCAGATTTCACTACGCAAATTAATCAGAACAGACCGATAGACTGAATCACCATGACTTCGACACTCTTGTCATAGATTTCGCGGACGCAGAATCCGCCCGTCGGGACTTCTCACCTCCAAAGCAAAGCGCCTAGGTAGGGCGGTCTCTCCGAGAACGCCTGCGCTGAACACTCATCCCCCCTTAACCCCTTGCTCAATCCAAATCCACACGCGCGCGCGTCCCGCAACTGCGGGAAAAAATCAAGAATTAAAAATTACAAATCCCCCCTTTCCGTCCTTTGCGACCTTTGCGTGAGCAATCTGCTCCTCAATCAAAAATTAAAAATCATCCCCTTCGCGTTCCTCCATCCCCACTCCTCCTCTTATTTTTATGGTCAGCCTCTTCCTTCCCCTGCGAAAGTATTCCCCGATCGTGCTCAAAAATATCAATCTCTCCTGCTACCGCTTTACCCCCCTCGATCACCTCGAGGAATGGAAAGCCAAACTGAAGAGCCGCTGTATCGATCTCGGCATCAAAGGCCTCATCTTGCTCGCCACCGAAGGTATTAATTTTTCTCTCTCGGGAACTCGGCCCCAACTCGATTCTCTTCTCCAACTGATTCGCTCGATCCCAGGCCTAACCGAAATCAGCCCCAAAGAAAGCCCAGGCTCTACCCAACCCTTCCAAAGGTTGCTCGTAAAAATTAAAAAAGAAATCGTCAGATTCGGTGTCTCAGGGGTCGATCCCGCTCTCCATCCCGCCCCTAAAATCTCCCCAACCCAACTCAAACAGTGGCTTGATGACAAGCACCCCATCACCCTTCTCGATGTCCGTAACCAGTACGAAATTCGCATGGGCACCTTCCAAGGCGCCATCGATCCCCATATCTCCAACTTTCGCGATTTTCCGCAAGCCGTTCACAAACTAGACCCCTCGCTGAAATCCCAACCTCTTGTCATGTTCTGCACGGGCGGTATCCGCTGCGAAAAGGCCGGCGCCTTCATGGAAATGCAGGGTTTCAAAAACATCTTCCAACTCGATGGTGGAATTTTAAAATACTTTGAGGAAGCCGGTGGCGCCCACTACCAAGGCGAATGCTTTGTCTTCGATGAACGCGTCGGCGTCGACACCAAGCTTCAAGAAACCGACTCCGTCCTTTGCTACAACTGCGAGATGCCCCTCCTCGCCTCCGACCTCACCCATCCCCACTACACCTACGAGAAATCCTGCCACCACTGCTTCCACGGCAAACCCCAAGGTCGTGGCAACACCAAGGCGACCCAGCCTTCTACACCCCCTTCCTTGACGTGACTAATTATCTCGTCTAAGTTAGTCCCATGAACGTAAAGACTGGCGAGCTGAAGGCCAAGCTCAGCGCCTATCTTCACCGCGTCCGCGAGGAGGGTGCCACCTATGTCGTTTGTGATCGAAACCGTCCTATCGCCCTTCTCACCCCGCTCGATCAGGTTCCTGATAATAACTGGTCCAGGCAGCGCCTCGCCCTTCTCGCCCAAGCCCGTGCCGCGGGAATCCAACTCACCATCCCCACTCGCTCGCCTGTTCGCCCTAAGCTAGATCCGCAAATCTCCTCCCGCTCCAAAGCAGCACCCTCGGTGGAAGCGATGCGCCGCGGGCGGAACTGGTGACTCTTCTGCAGGGTTTTTGGGACACCAGCGCCGTCGTCCCGCTTATCTTTCGGGAAATCCATACCCCCCGAGCTCAAGCAACCTATGATCAGGCTGAATCTTTTTTCGCTTGGGACTGGCTACAAGTGGAAGTCGAGGCCGCTCTCGCCCGCAGGCAGGCGCAGGCCAAGAACTGGCATGCGTGGGAGCAAATTCGCCCTCTTTTTCAGTGGATCCATATTCCCAGCCCAGAGTGGGCGGAAATCCGAAAACAGAACCGCAGCTGGCACCTCCGTGCCGCCGATGCTGCCCACCTCTACGCCTTCACCCGCCTAGCATCCATTCGTCCATCTCTCCAACTCGTGACCTTCGACCAAGAGCAACTCGCTCTCGCTCGGCGGAAACACTGGACGTTAGCTTCCTAGTTACCAATCAGGGTCCGACTCCTCAGGGAAACTCCACCTGCACCACCGTGCTCTCTTCCACCCCCTGCAAAATGACCGACTCATGATCCGCTGTGACAAAGCGCGCCGCCCCCTTACTCCACTCCTCCCCACTCTCCTCCTCCTTCACCCGTCCATCCGCCACAAATAAATACCGAAAGGTTTTTCCATCGGAAATGATCTCCCGAATCTCTCCTGGCGCTACCCACCAACGCTTCACCTTAAAAAAATCACAAACCAACAGCCTCTCCCCCCTCGATTGAACCATCGCCGGCTCGTGATCCGCCCACTGGATCGACTCCAAAGCCTCCTTCACATGCAGTTCCCGCGATTTTCCCCGCTCATCCTTTCGACCCCAATCATCCACCCGATAGGTCGTGTCCGAGTTCTGCTGAATTTCTAAAATCACATTCCCCGCCCCAATCGCGTGTACCCGTCCCGAAGGCAAAAACATTGCTTGGCCCGCCTCTGTCCCCAAGCGGTGAAAACATTCCGACACTTTCCCCGCGCTCAAGGCTTTCTGAAACTCCACCCTGCCAACTCCGTTTTTTAAACCCGCGAATATTTCCGCTCCCGGTTTCGTTTCCAGAAAGAACCACATCTCTGTCTTCGGTTCCCCACCCAACTCCTTCGCCTTCCCCGCAGGGGGATGAACCTGCAAAGAAAGTTTGTCCTGCGCATCCAGCAGCTTAATTAAAATGGGAAAGTGCAACCCGTCGGGTGCCCGACTCCCAAATATCTTTTTTCGATCCGTCCCCGACCAAAAAGAACCCAGCGTCTGCCCCGTGCCCTCGACCACCGACTGCGCCTCAGGCCGATCGACCAACTCCCACGTCTCCCCAATCTTTTTCCCCTCAGGCAAGATCCGCCCAAACCTCTCCTCCAGATTTCTCCCTCCCCAAATCCTCTCTTGCGCCAACGGCTCGAATTTCCAGATTGCCATACACCACGCTAAGCCAGAACCAGCTTTTCATCAGCCAAAATCAAAAATCCTCCCCATCCCAACTCCGACCATCCCGATACGCCGCCCCCACTTTCCACCTCCCCTCCTCCCACACAAAAGGAATCACCCCCCTCTTTTCCCGCTCCCCCACCACTCTCCCAATCTCCGCCTCCGCATACTTCCCCTCAAACTTCGGCACATCCCTCAAGCAATACTCCGCCCTCTCCTCCCGATCCCGTCTCGCCACCACCCCGAGCACGGCCGTCGGTTCCCACCCCTCCGCCCGAATCCTTCCCTTCAACCCCTCCGACATCACCCCCTCCAACTCCCCATACCTTCCCGCATTCACCTCCCCAATCATCCCCCGCACCTTCGCCTCAAACCTCCCCCTCGGATCCGACCCACACCCCACCCCTGTAAAAATCCACACCCCCACCCACAAAATCTGTAAACTTACCTTGAGAACGCCCATCCTTACGCTCAATTAGACCTTCCACCCCTTCTATGGCCAAACCTAAACCTAACCGCCCCGGACCCACTCTTGGCCAAGAGGTCATCGCCCTCGCCATTCTCGGTACAGGCATTCTTCTCCTTCTCGCTCTATTCTCCTTCGATCCCCGCGATCTATCCTTCTACTCGCAACCCCCGCAAAATCCCAAAGCCAACCTCGTCGGCCCCGCCGGCGCTTACCTCGGCGGAATCCTCTTCCTCCTCTTTGGCCTCGGCTCCTATCTTTTCCCCGTCGTCTTCATCGCAGGCGGTCTCCTCCTTTTCTTTGCCAAAGAAGTTCGCTACTCGCAAAAATTTATCTTTCTCGGAATTCTTCTCGTCACTGGCGCTTGCCTCCTCCAACTCGCCGCCCCCGTCTTCGGACCCTCCCTCGCCAACCCCCTCTGCTCAGGCGGCCAAGGCCTCGATGGAGCGCCCTCCGCCGCAGGCAAAATGCCAGGCGGCTACATCGGATACTTCCTCAATGATAAATTTCTCGCCCCCATCCTCGGTCAAGTCGGCGCCGTCCTCGTTTTCGGACTCTCCTACCTCGTTGTCCTCGTCCTCCTCTTCGAATTCCGCCCCGCCGAACTCGCCCGCGCCTTCGGCGAAGCAGGCCGAGCCCTCGTCGATCAGTATCTCGACTACAAAATCCGCCAAGCCCAACCCACCGAGCGCCTCCAACTCGAACAGAAAAAAATAGAAATCGCCCAAAAACGCCTCCGCCGCGCCATCGCCAAAGAAAATCCTCCCACACCCTCCCCCTCCCTCACCCCCACGCCCACGCCCACACCCCTCCCCAACCGCCCCGCGCCCAAAATCGTCGATACCACCCTCACCCCCTACCCCTCCACCCCAGCAAAATCCTCCCCTTCCAAAACAGAAAAACCCTCATCCACGCCCACCCCCGAAAAATCTACCCCCCCCACCCCTTCCAAACCAAAATCCACCCCCAAACCCACTCCCGCTCCCGCCTCCACTCGCCCCACCTACGATTCCTATAAACTCCCCTCCGTCGAGCTTCTGCAAAAACCCGAACGCGATACCCGCCCCACCTACTCCGAAGAAGAACTCAAAGCCAACCAACTCCGTATCATCGAAACCCTCTCCCACTTCGATATCGAGGTCAGCCCAGGCGATATTACCCGCGGCTCCACCATCACCCGTTACGAACTCTATCCCGCTCCAGGCATCCGCGTGGAACGCATCTGCAATCTCGAACGCGATCTCGCTCGAACCATGAAAGCGGAACGGATCAACATCCTCGCCCCCGTCCCAGGTCGCGATACCGTCGCCATCGAAGTCGCCAACGCCTCCAAAATCAAAGTCCTCCTCCGCGACCTCATCGAATCTCCCGAATGGACCAGCTCGACCTGCCACCTCCCCATCTCCCTCGGCAAAGATGTCTACGGCGCTACCCTTGTCGACGATCTCGCCGATCTCCCTCACCTCCTCATCGCCGGCACCACCGGCTCAGGAAAATCAGTCTGCATCAATACCCTCCTCCTCAGCCTCCTCTACCGCTTCAGCCCCGACGATCTTCGCCTCATCCTCATCGACCCAAAAGTCGTCGAACTCCAAGTCTATAACCGACTCCCCCACCTCGTCGTCCCCGTCGTCACCGAACCCAAAAAAGTCCTCCTCGCCCTCCGCTGGGTCATCAACGAAATGGAAAAACGCTACCGTTACATGGCTAAAGCTACCGTCCGCAATATCGTCAGCTTCAACACCCGCACCCTTGTTCCCAAACGAATCGAAGCCCTCGACCTCGCCCCCCGCCTCGAAAATGGCGATGAACCCGAAACCGCTTCCTCCCTTCCCTCCAACGAGGAAGTCCTGCCCGATCGCCTTCCCTACATCGTCGTCATCATCGACGAGCTCGCTAACCTCATGCAGGTCGCCCCCGCCGAAGTCGAAAACGCCATCGCCCTCCTCTCCGCCAAAGCCCGCGCCGCCGGTATCCACCTCGTCATCGCCACCCAAACCCCACGCGCCGCCGTCATCACCGGCGTCATTAAAACCAATGTCCCCGCCCGCATCGCCTTCCAAGTTCCCTCCGGCGTCGATTCTCGCGTCATCCTCGACGAGTCCGGTGCCGAAAATCTCCTCGGCAAAGGCGACCTCCTCTACCTCCGCCCAGGCGCCAGCAAATTAATCCGCGCCCAAGGGGCCTTCGTCACCGAAGAGGAAGTCTCCCGGGTCATCGACTTCATCGCCGAACAGTCCAAACCCTTTTATGAGCAGGAAATCCACGCCAAATTAACCAAACCCAGCGGGGGCGACTCGGATCTGTCCGAAAAAGACGAAGACCTCCTTTCCCGCTCCCTCGAGGTTGTTAAACTTGAGAAAAAAGCATCTACCTCGTTGCTACAGAGGAGGTTAGGAGTGGGGTATGGACGCGCTGCATGGGTGATTGATCAATTCGAAGCCCGAGGTATGATTGGCCCTAAGGATGGCGCGAAAGATCGCGAGATCCTTGTCGACCTCGATACCGTCCAACTATGAAAACAAAGAAAGCTCCAGCCGCCGAATCCGGCGACCCCGTGGGCTCCCAGCTCAGCGTCGCACGCCTTCGCCTCGGTTGGACCATCGAGGAAGCTTCCGCCCGCACCCGCCTCCACCACAACATCCTCCGCCAACTCGAAGCAGGCCAGTTCGATAAACTCCCCAGCCTCGCTTACACCCGCGGCTTTCTCCGCATCTACTCCCGCGAACTCGGCCTCGATCCCAAAGCCCTCCTTCGTGAATTTCAACCCCCGGCAGACAGAGAGGACTCCATTCTCGATCTCCGCCCTGAAATGCTCGAAGCCCTTCCTCCCCGCGCCTCTGAACCCATCTTTACCTCCCGCGGTCTTGGCCTTGGAGTCTTGTCCGTCGCAGGCCTTTTCATTCTCGCTGTGGCCAGCATCCAAATCTACCGCGTCTGGCCCGTCAAATCCTCCAAAGATCCCTCCACCCTCGCCCCGATCGGTGCCAACGAACAAAATAACTCCACTCCTTCCCCCACCCCCGCAACCACAGCCGACGGCTTCGTCAAATCCGCTCTCCCCGCCACCTCCTCGCTCCCCGCTGTCCAAGCCTCCGCCACCCCCACACCCAAACCCGCCACACCCCAACTCCTTCGCATCCGCGCCAAAAAAGATACCTGGGTCCGTGTCGTCGCTATTCGCGATGGCCAAGAAATTCAACTTTTTGAAGATACCATCGACGAAGACGATACGCTTCCCGACAAAGACGATCCCGCTTGGAGCGGAGACTCCTTTGTCGTCACCACCCGCGAAGCCGCCGATGCCGAAATCATTTTCAACGAATCGAACTTTGGCGCCTACGAGAAATCAGGTCCCCAGACCTTCTCCCTTCCCGCTCGCTAATCCGCGACCCGCGCTCGCCTTCCCCCGTGGCCACCAAAGTCGGTCTCATCTCCCTCGGTTGTGCTAAAAATCTCGTCGATTCAGAAATTATGCTCGGGCACCTTCGCTCCGCCGGGATGGAACTCACCGCCGACTCCGCCGAAGCAGACGTCCTTATCGTCAATACCTGCGCCTTCATCGACTCTGCTAAAACCGAGAGCATCACCGCTGTGCTTGAAGCCCATCGCGATCGCGGCCTCCATCGCCGCCGCCCCGATCAACGCCTCATCGTCGCAGGCTGTATGTCCCAACGCTTCTCCACCGAACTCACCGGCGAACTAAGCGAAGTCGATGCCTTCATCGGCCTCGACCAACTCGAAGAGGTCGCCCCCATTGTCCGACGTGTCCTCGCCCGCACCCCAGGAACTCCCCCCGAAGACCTCGTGCCCGACCACCTGCCCGTTTACATCCCCGACTTCGATACCCCTCGCTGGCGCCTCACTCCTAAACACTTCGCCTACGTCAAAATCGCCGAAGGTTGTAACCACCCGTGCTCCTTCTGCGTCATTCCGCAAATGCGCGGTAAACACCGTAGTCGCACCATCGAATCCATCCGACGTGAAGCGGAACAACTCGTCTCCGAAGGGGTCAAAGAACTCCTCCTCATTTCTCAAGACACCACCTACTTCGGTATGGATCGTTGGACCGAAGGACGTGGACCACGCGCCCAAGTCACTTCTGCCCGAGGAGAAAATCTAATCGATCTCCTCGAAGCCCTCTCCTCCGTAAAGGGGGATTTCTGGATCCGCCTCCTCTACACCCACCCTGCCCACTGGTCCGATGAACTCATCACCGCCATCGCTCGCCTTCCCAAAGTCGCCCGCTACGTCGATATGCCCCTGCAACACATCGAAGAGGGGATGCTCAAAGATATGCGACGCGAAACTTCCGAAGCCCATATTCGAGGCCTCGTCACCCGCCTACGCACAGGCATCCCCAATCTCGCCATTCGCACCACCTTCATCGTCGGCTTCCCCGGCGAAACCGATGCCCAGTTCGACACCCTCCTCGGCTTCATCCAAGACGCCAAGTTCGATCGGATGGGCATCTTTACATACTCCCAAGAATCGGGAAGCCGCGCTGCCAAAATGCCCAACCAAGTTTCTCCTGCCGTCAAAAAATCCCGTTACCGCAAAGCTATGGCCGCCCAACAAAAAGTTGCCACCCAACGCGCCGCCTCCCTCGTCGGCCAAAAGCTTCGTGTTTTGGTCGATACCCCTACCTCCGCCCGTACCGAAGCCGACGCCCCAGATGTCGACGGCAAAGTCATTCTCACCTCTCCCCTCACCCCAAACGAATTTGCTGAAGTCACCATCACCGGCCACAAAATCTACGACCTCATCGCCTAACCCCACCACCATTCACTGGTGGCTTGGAACTCTTAACTCAGATACTCCGGTCTATCCGAGCCCCGATCGGAATCGGGGCACTGACGCGCACGCGGAATCAAACCTAGGTAGCGGCGACATCTCCGAAGTCGCCTCGCTCAACACCCGTCCCCACACCAAAACCACCCGCCCGCCTCGGGCGCCCTCCAGCAATCCGCGTGTCTCACAACTTCGGGAAATAATCAAAAATTCCCCCCTTTGCGGCCTTTGCGTGAGATTCTTCGTATCCTCGGGG
The DNA here is from genome assembly GCA_945876115.1 of Verrucomicrobia subdivision 6 bacterium. Taxonomy (GTDB): domain Bacteria; phylum Verrucomicrobiota; class Verrucomicrobiia; order Methylacidiphilales; family Verrucolacustridaceae; genus Verrucolacustris. The sequence continues at coordinate 15,394 of CAMCNF010000023.1, forward strand.
CAAAATCGCGGCGTCTTCGCCGCCTCCCTCCCCCTTTCCCTACACCCGAAATTGGGGTAAAATCACCATCCTTTGAAATCTATCCCCTCCCATCCCGATTCCCTCCCAGACACCCAAGCCTCCCCCGATACCCGCAACCTCAGGATCGATAAGGTCGGCGTCAAAGGACTCCGCTATCCCATCGTCGTCCGCGACCGTGCTCACGCTACTCAAAATACCGTCGCCACCGTCACTCTTGCCGTCGACCTCCCCCACCAGTTCAAAGGCACTCACATGAGTCGCTTTATCGAAGTTCTGCAAGAACACGGCGGACTCATCCACGTCGAAAGCATCCCCGCCATCCTCCGTGCCTTACAGGAACGGCTCCAAGCCGATTCCGCCCACCTCGAGCTCGATTTTCCCTACTTCATCGAAAAAAAGGCGCCCATCACCGCCGCCACCGGCCTGGTCGATTACCAAACCCGCTTCGATGCCACTCTCCACGGCAAAGACCTCCGATTCAAAGTCGCCGTCACCGTTCCCGTCACCACCCTCTGCCCTTGCAGTAAGGCCATCAGTGAACGAGGCGCCCACAACCAGCGCGGTCAAGTCCGCCTCGAAGTTACCTTCGGCCAAACCGTCTGGATCGAAGACCTCGTCACTCTAGTCGAATCTTGCGCCAGCTCAGAAATCTACTCCCTCCTCAAACGGCCCGACGAAAAACATGTCACCGAACGCGCCTACGATAATCCCGTCTTTGTCGAAGACCTCGTCCGTGCCGTTTCCGTAAAATGCGATGCCCACCCCGATATCCAGTGGTACCGGGTGGAAGCCGAAAACTTCGAAAGCATCCATAACCACAGCGCCTACGCCATGATCGAACGAGGTTAATCCTCCCGCGTCATCACCCTTTTTTCAGATCGGCAGAACACCTCTTTCGATTACTCTTTCCGCCATGCCCCCAGTCCTCCTCATCGCCATCCTCGTCGGACTCGTCGGCCAAATCGTCGATGGCACCCTCGGCATGGCCTACGGAGTCACCTGCTCCTCCTTCCTACTCGCCCTCGGCACCGCCCCCGCCATGGTCAGCTACTCGGTCAAAGTCTCCGAAATTTTTACCACGGGCGTTAGTGGCATTAGCCATCTCTTCCATCAGAACGTCGATAAAACCCTCTTTCTGGAACTATGCATTCCTGGCGTCATCGGTGGCGTCACGGGCGCATACCTCCTCTCCAACTTTCCTGGCGAAAAGTTTAAACCTTGGATCAGCGCCTATCTCATCCTCATGGGTGCCTACATCCTCTACCGCTCCAACCACAAACCGATCTCCATCTCCCCCGAACCCGCCAAAGCCATTCCCCTCGCCCTCACTGGAGGATTTCTCGATGCCGTCGGCGGAGGCGGTTGGGGACCCGTCGTCACCTCCACTCTCCTCGCAAAGGGCCACCAACCCCGGATGGTCATCGGCTCAGTCAATATGGCGGAGTTTTTTGTCACCCTCAGCCAAGCCCTCACCTTCTTCTTTTTCCTTAAACTAGAAAACTTACCCCTGATCGCAGGCCTCATTCTAGGTGGAGTCATCGCCGCTCCCTTTGCCGCAAAACTTTGCAAAATCCTCCCTGCCAAAACCATGATGCGCCTGGTTGGCGCTCTCCTCATCCTCGTCAGCGCCCGTACCCTCTTTCTCGCCCTACGCGGGAACTAACCACCCGCGCGCCTCGAGCGCCCTTCGAAGTCCCGTAACCAACGCCTGTGTCCCGCACGCGCAGGGCGCATCGGGGCTTCTCACCTTCAAACCACAGCACCGGTAGGGACGACCATCCTCGGTCGTCCTAGTCCTTTTCTAAACGGAAAAGAACGTAAACAAGCGTTGAATATCCAACTTTGTTCGCCCATCGAGGCGGCCTCGGAGATGCCCCCCCTACCTAAGCTTCCAACCCTAAAACCACCCGCCCGCTACGGGCGCCCTTCGAAGCTCCTCCGCAAAGCGGGTTAGGAGCGTAGTAGGGTTAGCGACCTTTGCGACCTTTGCGTGAGCAATCTTCTCTCGAATCAAAAATAGATAATCAAACATCCAAAATATTTTCACCCCTCCGACCTACCCCTGCCTATCCTCATTACCCGCTCCGCGGGGTTTGGCTTTGCGGCCCTCACTTTTCCTTCGGAAATTTAACTCTCCCGCGCCAGCCCTTCGAAGCTCCTCCTGAGTCGTCGAAGCTAGGAGCGTAGTGGGGCCGGGATTGCGGCCAACACACTCACCCCTCCGCTTTGCAGAATCCCCTCCGGGACCGATAGAATTGTGTGCTTGCGCACACCCGCAATGGCCCCCTCTGACCTTCCCCTGCCTATCCTCATTACCCGCTCCGCGGGGTTTGGCTTTGCGGCCCTCACTTTTCCTTCGGAAATTTAACTCTCCCGCGCCAGCCCTTCGAAGCTCCTCTGAGTCGGCGAAGTTAGGAGCGTAGTAGGGCGGGGATTGGCTTTGCGGCCCTCACTTTTCCTTCGGAAAATTAACTCTCCCGCGCCAGCCCTTCGAAGCTCCTCTGAGTCGGCGAAGTTAGGAGCGTAGTAGGGCCGGGATTGCGGCCTTCTCCCCTACAAAACCGCCGGGATTGGCCCCCTCTGACCTTCCCCTGCCTATCCTCATTACCCGCTCCGCGGGGTTTGGCTTTGCGGCCCTCACTTTTCCTTCGGAAAACCATCGGCATCTAAAGAACCGCCGGGATTGGCCCCCTCAGACCTTCCCCTGCCTATCCTCATTACCCGCTCCGCGGGGATTAGCTTTGCGGCCCTTGTTTTCCCTTTGGAAAATCATCGGGCCGCCGGGATTCGAACCCGGGACCTCTTCCACCCCAAGGAAGCGCGCTACCAGACTGCGCTACGGCCCGAAAGAATGAATAGTTATACTCGCTTTTCCGCGCCCCGAAAGCTTGAAAATCCCCACCGATTTCTTACCCCTTCATCCTTTAACCCCCTCCGCATCTCTGCGCCTCCTCGGGCCAAAACATTCTCCCCACCCTGCCCTGCCGACCCTTCAACCCTTCCCTGCTCACCGCGGCCGCACATATCTTTGAAGCCCATCCTTGACAGTCCTCAATTTGCAACACAAAGTATTACATGCTCTCCGCCACCACCAGTATCCGCCTCCGCCCGGATTTGCGCCAGCAGCTGGAACGCGCGGCCCAACGCGCCGGCCTTGGCCGAAATACCCTT
>CAMCNF010000024.1 GCA_945876115.1 Verrucomicrobia subdivision 6 bacterium
GAGTTTGGGGTATTGGCGGATGAGGTGAAGTTGGGTCGGCCAGTGCATCAGATTCGGGCGGGGAAAAGGGAAATAGAGGCGCGGGTTTTGGTTGTGGCGACGGGGGCAGGGCATCGGCATTTGGGGGTGCCTGGGGAAAAGGAGTTGGAGACGAAGGGGGTGACATACTGTGCGACGTGTGACGGAGCTTTGCCGATGTTTAGGGATCAGCCGGTGGTGGTGGTGGGGGGTGGAGATTCGGCGTGTGAGGAGGCGACATTTTTGACGAGGTTTGCCTCGAAGGTTTATCTGGTGCACCGGCGGGGGGAGTTGCGGGCGTCGAAGATCATGGCAGATCGGGCGTTGGGCAATCCCAAGATTGAGCCGATCTGGAATGCGGAGGTGGAGAGTGTGGAGGGGATGAAGGAGGGGAGAGTGACGGGGGTGAAGGTGAAGAGTGGAGTGACGGGGGCGAGTTCGACGGTGGCGTGTACGGGAGTTTTTATTGCGGTGGGGCACGTACCGAACACGCAGATTTTTCAAAAGAGGTTGGCGATGGATGAGGCTGGGTATCTGAAGTTGGGGTCTGGGAGTCGGACGAGCGTGGAGGCAGTTTTTGGGGCGGGAGATTGTGCGGATAAGGTTTATCGACAAGCGATCACCGCGGCGGGGATGGGGTGCATGGCCGCGATCGACGCGGAGCGTTATTTAGCTGGGGGCTGAGAGGCGGGAGCTGGGGGAGTGCTGGGGGTGGCGAGAGAGGGGGCGGGGGGAAGGGTTTCGAGGAGGGCGCGAGCGTCGGGGAGGAAGGCGCTACCAGTATTGGCGGCGAGGATATCGTTGAGGACTTGGCGAGCGGCTTCGGGTCGATTTTCCTGAATTTGGAGATGGGCGAGGCCGATGGCGGCGCCAGTGCGGAAAGGGTCGACAGGGCGATCGGTGATGATGCGGAGGTAGAGGGTTTGGGCGATGGCGCGATCGCCGGCGGAGGCGAGTTGATTGGCTTGGGCGAAACGTGCGGAGGAGGCGAGGGGGTGTTTAGGGAAATCGCGGAGGAACTGTTCGTAGAGGCTAGCGGCTTTCCGAGGATCTTTTTGGGTGGAAGCCTCGGCGGCGGATTCGAGCAGAGCGAGGGCAGTGGCGGGTTGGCCTGGATATTTTTGGATGAGGGTGGCCCAGGTGGCGGCGCCAGGTTGAGTGGCGAGGAGGAGATTGGATTCGGTCCGAGCTTTTTCGGATTTTGAGATTTGCCAGAGAAGAACGGCGGTACAGGCGCAGAGGAGGATTACGATAGGAATGATGGTGCTGGGCTTGAGCCAAGCGGGGGCTTGGGCGGGGAGGATCTGAGGTTCTTCGGCGGGGTTGAGGCGGGCATCTGACATAGGTGCTGAGAATGGTAAAACTTCGGGCTCGGAGCAAGACAGGAAGAGCAGGAGGTCGAATTTAATCTTTGGGTGCTTGTGGGTTGGGTAGGGTGATTAGGGCAGGGGAGCGGTGAGGGGTTGAAGAGCAATAAATTAAGCAAAATAAGAGTTGACCTTGGTGGTGTTGAGTGGGTAGAAATGGGTAAATGAGGTTAAATATGTTTGTTTGTGGCTAGCAAATACATACACCGATGAAAGAGGCTTATACGGATCGGTTTGAGTTTTCCTTGGATTCCAAGGGTCGAATCTCCGTGCCTGCGGAGTGGAGGGGAGAAGCTTTCGAGAAAAGATTTTTAGTGATGCCGTCGGCGGAAGGGTGTCTACGAGTTTACCCTGCAAGTTTTCTGGGTCGACAGATGGAGAAATTGGCGGCGGATGGAACTTCCTCGTCGGATTTAAAGCGAAAGAGTCTGGAGAAATTGGCGAGTGTGATTCAGTCGGCGGAGCCTGATCAGCAGGGGAGAATTATGTTGCGTGAAAAATTCCGGCAGCACGCGGCTTTGGGTCGGGAAGCGGTCTTGATTGGATGTTTGGATCACTTTCAGGTTTGGGAGCCCAGGCGTTGGACAAAGATGGCTCCGGCAGCGACTACCTTTGAGCAGGTAGCAAAGGATGCAGGTTTGTGATGATGATGAACCTGAGCCCAGCTTTTTCATTCGCCTCTATGCCGGCGCATCCCGAATTGCGGGAGTTGAGCGCAGGGAATTTGATGATGGCCTTGAATGTTCCTTTCCAGGATTCGGAATCCCACCGCAGGCGGAAAGTCCGCGAGCAGGTGGCCCGTTGCTGGGATCTCCTCCAGATGGAGGAGGAAAGGAACCGAACCGACTGCCGGAACTGATTCCGATGGGCGGGCCCGGGAGGCACGCACCGTCGGATCGGTGTGGCCGTCTGAGGAGGAGCAGAATATGGACTGGAAGCAGATGATGAGAAGTAAAATGGCGTGCGGCTTTTCCTGCCGTCGCGATGAAACGGGTCGGGTGGAAGGGCACGGGATCGTGAAGCTTCCGAAGCGGAACGCGTATGAATTAGTGGGGCTAAGACGACCTTTACGACGGGAAACCCTCCGGCTCCGCCCGGTGATCTAACGAGTGGAACACGTCCCTGTTTTATTGGAAGCGACTATGGAAATCCTTAAACCTGCCCCTGGTCGCACGGTGATTGACGCGACCTTTGGTCGTGGCGGGCATAGTCGCGCCCTTTTAGCGAGGGGGGCACGGGTGATTGCTTTGGATGTGGATCCAGAGGCGGAGGTTGAAGCGAAGAAATTAGCGAGTGAGGTGGGGACGGATCGGTTTTGTTTTCATCGAGCAAATTTTGGTCAGTTGGCGCAGGTCATGGAAAAAGAGGGACCAGTGGATGGGTTGCTGTTGGATTTGGGGATTTCTTCGCCTCAAGTGGATCAGGCGGAGCGCGGATTTAGTTTCCAGCAGGACGGGCCTCTGGATATGCGAATGGATCCGACAACCGGAACGACGGCGGCGGATTTAGTGAACAATCTTTCAGAGCCTGAATTGCGCGGCCTGCTGCGTGAGGGGGGAGAGGATCGGGATCCAGGGAAAATTTCCCGAGGAATTATGCGGGCCCGTCCTTTGCTTACGACGGGGGAGTTGGCCACGGCGGTGGCTCGGGTGACGAGGCAACCGAGACCCGGAGCGAAGCATCCTGCGACAAGGACTTTTCTGGCGTTGCGCCGTGCGGTGAACCGGGAGGGGGGAACCTTGGATGAGGTCTTGGCGGCGGTGCCGAAGGTATTACGGGCAGGAGGTCGGTTAGTGGTTTTGACTTATCACTCGGCAGAGGATCGGGCGGTGAAGGTGTGGATTCGCGAGCATTCAGAGGAAGAAAAAAGAGAGATGGGTATGGCCTTTGGTCATCCGAATTTAGAGCGATGGGTCAAGCGGCTGGATGAGGTGGTGCCGACGGAGGAAGAGATTGCAATGAATCCGCGGGCGCGAAGTGCTCGGTTACGTGCAGCAGAGCGGGAGAAGGAGAAGTCCGCGTGAGTCGCAATCAGATCCGTCGGACGAATCACGTGGGAGGAACGCCATTAATCCGTTTTATGGTGGGGGCGGGTATAGCGACCTCCTTGGTGGTGGTTTTTGCGCTACTCCATGTGACGAACATTCATGAAGCGGGGGAGTTGAAGAAGTTGGAGGTGGCCCGAGGTCATTTAGACGATTTGGTTAAATCAGCGCGATTGCAAGCGGAGCGGTTAAGTTCTCCACGGAATCTTTCGGAGCGTGCGGCGCAGATGAATCTGGGTCTGATTAGTGTGAGCCAATTGGAGATCGTCGAAGGACCAACGCGCCGGAATTGGCAAGGAACCGATATGGCGAAGGACGGGGCACGATGAATTCTCGGGTACGAGTGATGGCGATCACCGCGATCTTCGCGATGGCTTTCACGGTGGTGTCGGTGAAATTAATTTGGATTCAGTTGGTGAAGCAGGATGTTTATCGGGAGAAGGCGATTCGAATGCATACGAACGGGGAGCCGGTGGCGGCGCAAAGGGGATCGATTTTGGATGTGAGTGGGCGGGTTTTAGCGCAGAGCATGCCTTTGATCGAAGTGCGGTTAGATGGAAAGGTGCTGGGGGAGCGTCCGAAGGAGTTGCCGGTTTTGGCGGGATTGCTGGGAGTATCCGCAGAGTGGCTCAAGGGCCAGGCCGATCCCGGAAATCGGTATCAAAAGATTGCGGAAGGCTTAACGGCAGAGATGGAAGGTAAGATACTTGCGGCCAAACTTACTTGTATTCAGCTGAAGCGAAAGACAGTGCGAAATTATCCGAACGGAACGGAGACGGCGCAAGTGTTGGGGTATGTGGATTTGCGGGAGCAGACGGTGATGGGGTTGGACCGGCCCATTTCGTTTGAGGTGGGGGAAGCTGGAGTGGAAAAATCGATGGATCGTTATTTGCGGGGAGTGGCGGGGGAGAGGCGGATCACCCGAGATGTGCACCGCCGGGAGATACCCTACTTTCGGTTGAGCGATCGTCCGGCGAGAGATGGATACCACGTGGTGCTGACTTTGGATCAAAGCATCCAGCATATTGTGGAGCGGGAAGCGGATGACTTACTGGAAAAATTCTCTCCCGAGAATTTGCACATTGTGGTGATGCGGCCGGCGACGGGAGAAATCTTGGCGATGGTAAGTCGACCCTCTTTCGATCCGAACCAGAGAAAGACATTTGAAGCGGAGGGAGTGAAAGATCGGGGGTTGGCGGATACTTATGAGCCAGGATCAACTTTTAAGGTGGTGACATTGGCGGCGGGCTTGAACGAAGGAGTTGTCGACTTAGAAAGTCAGTTCTTTTGTGAAAACGGAGAGATGTTTTATGCGGGGCGTTCCCTGAAGGATCACGAGGCCTATGGGATGCTCTCGTTACGGCAGGTGGTGGCGAAGTCGAGTAACATTGGGATGGCGAAGTTGGCGATTCAGCTGGGCGATGAGAAATTGTACGAGTATGCACGGCTATTTGGGTTTGGGCAGAAAACCCAAAAAGGAGAGGGCGCGTTACCTGGGGAGGAAGCAGGTCGGTTGAGCTCGGTAAAAAACTGGACGAAACTTTCGATCACCCGAATCCCAATGGGCTACGAGATTGCGGCGACGAATTTACAAATGGCGTTGGCTTATGGGGCGATCGCCAATGGGGGGAAGCGAATGGAGCCACGTTTTGTTAAGGCGGTGGTGGATCGTGATAATCGAGTGGTTCTGCAATTTTTGCCGAAGGTGGTTTGTCAGGCGGTGAAGCCTGAAACGGCGGCGCAGGTGGTAGAGGCTTTGAGGGGAGTTGTGGCGGAGGAGGGAACGGCGAAGGAGGCGGAGGTTCCTGGGTACGAAGTGGCGGGGAAAACGGGAACGGCGCAAAAAATATCCAATGGAGTGTACGCCAAGGATAAGCACCGGGCTTCGTTCATCGGATTTTTACCTGCGAATCGGCCTGAATTTTTGGTTTCGATATTAGTCGATGAACCGAAAGGGAAAATTTATTACGGGGGTCAGGTGGCGGCCCCAGCTTTTAGTCGGATTGCGACTCAAGTGGCGCAGCAACTCAACTTGAACCGAGGAACGGTGGTGGCACGCCGGACGGCATTATGAAGCTGACCGAAATCATGCAAGGGGTGGTGGTGAAGGAGTGGCAAGGGGGCAGGCAAGCGGAGGTTTTAGCCTTGGCCTATGAATCAACTGCAGTGGCAGCGGGATCCCTTTTCTGTACTTGGAAGGGAAAGGCGAGAGACGGGCATAGTTATATTCCTGAAGCGATGGAGCGTGGGGCGGTGGCGATAGTGGCGGAGAAGAAGATGATGGATTTGGCTGGGCCGAATATTCGGGTTGAGAATGGACGAAGGGCTTTGGGTCGAATGGCGGCAAACTTTTACGGGCATCCCTCGAAAGAGGTTCAAGTAATTGGGTTAACGGGGACGAACGGGAAAACATCGACGGCGATGTTGATTCAAGCGTTATTCGAAGCTGGCGGATTACGCTGCGGTCTTTTGGGCACGGTGGGGAATGACACAGGGAAAGGGCGGGTTTCAGCGAAGCAGACAACTCCCGAGGCCTTGGATCTACAGCAATTTTTGGCGGAGATGCGGGAGAATGGATGTCGGGCGGCGGCGGTGGAGGTGAGTTCGCATGCTTTGGAACAGGGGAGAACGGAGGGGGTTGATTTTGCGGGTGCGGTCTTTACGAATTTGGGGAGAGATCATCTCGATTTCCATCCGAGCATGGAGGAGTACGAGAAGGCGAAGAGTCTGCTTTTTCGGGGATTGCGAGCGGGATCGTTTGCGGTAATCAATCAGGAAGATCCAGCGGGAATCCGAATGATGGCGCAGTGTGCACCTGGGGTGCGGGTCTTGACATACGGAGTGGAACGGGGAGATGTGCATACGCGCGATCTGAAGATGGGGGTGGGTGGGAGCACTTTTATTCTGTGCACCCCCGAGGGCGAGATACCGACGAGTTTACCATGGTGGGGACGATTCAATGTTTTGAATGCGCTGGCGGCGGCGAGTGCGGCGATTTTGGGTGGGCTATCGGCAGAAAAAGTAGCGAGCGCTTTGGGTCGTGCGCCGGTGGTGCCAGGTCGAATGGAGCGGATTGCTGGAGAGGGAGAAATTTCTGTGTTGGTGGATTTCGCACATACGGAGGAAGCGGTAGGGGCAGCTCTGGAAACAGTTCGTCCGTTGTGTCGTGGAAATCTTTGGGTGGTGTTGGGAGCGGGAGGGGATCGGGATAAGGGGAAGCGTCCGAAGATGGCGGCGGTGGCGGCGCGTTTGGCGGATCGGGTGATTTTGACTTCGGACAATCCACGAAACGAGGATCCGAAAATAATCTTAAGCGAAATGCTGGCGGGGGTGCCAAAGGGTCGGGCGGTGGAGGTGATCGAGCATCGGGCGGAAGCGATTCGGGCGGCGGTGCTGGGAGCGAAGGTTGGGGATGTGGTTTTGGTAGCAGGCAAAGGGCATGAAGAGTTTCAAGAAATCCGTGGAGAGAAGATGCCGTTTTCTGATCGTCGTGAAATTGAGCGATCGCTAACGGAAAGGAGTCGGGGATGAAGCCGCTTTCTTTGGCGACGATTGCGGACATGGCGGGTGCTCAGGTGGTCAAGGGAAAGGGGGAGCGGGTGGCTTTCGGGGTGGGGATTGATTCGCGGACGGTGAAACCGGGTGAGCTTTTTGTAGCGATACGCGGTCCGAAGAACGATGGGCATGAATATGTGGTGGCGGCTTCAGAAAAAGGAGCGATTGCGGCTTTAGTTGAGAAAAGCGAAGTGGGAAAAGTTCCGGCAGGATTTACCATCCTGCAGGTAGCAAACACCCAAGAGGCTTTGCAAAGATTAGCCCAGGGCTATCGAAAAAGTTTATCGGTGCGGGTAGCTGCGGTGACGGGAAGTTCAGGGAAAAGCAGTACGAAAGAAATGTTGGCGGCGGTCTTGGGAACGACGGGATCGACCTATCGGACTCCAGGTAATTTAAATAATCATTTTGGGGTTCCCTTGACCTTGTTGGGAGTGGGAGCGGAGGATCGTTGGGCGGTGGTGGAGTTGGCCATGAGTGCTCCTGGAGAGATTGGACCGTTGGCGGAGTTGGCAGAACCTGAGGCGGGGTTGGTGACAAATGTAGGATGGGCGCACATCGAGGGGATGGGTTCGCGGGAAGCGACGGCGAAGGAAAAGGGCGCGCTGGTTCGGGCGCTGCCTTCCTCGGGATTGGCAGTGAGTAATGCGGATGATCCTTTTGAAAAACTAATGTTGGAGGGATGTCAGGCGCGTGTGGTACGGGTGGGTCGTTCGGCGCAAGCGGATTACCGATTGGAAGAGATGCAGTGTGAAGGGGAATCGACGCGATTCGTTTGTGCCGGCCCTAAGGGGCGGATGGAAGTGTTGCTCCGGATCCCTGGAGCGCACATGGCGATGAATGCGGCTCAGGCTTTTGCGGCGGGAGTGGAGTTGGGAGCAGAGCCTCAAGCGGCGGCTTCGGCATTAGAGGGAATTGTTTTACCTAAAGGCCGGTTGAAGCTGGAGAAGCATGTGGCTGGGTGGCTCTTGGACGATAGTTATAATGCGAACCCAGATAGTTTGGTGGCGGGTTTAGAAACTTTGGAGAGGTTGCCTGGCTCGGGTCGAAATGTAGCCCTGCTCGGAGCGATGGCGGAACTGGGTTCGTTCAGCGCGATGTTGCATGAGGAGGCGGGGGCGACAGTGGCGCGAGGATCGACTGGGTTGTGTTTTGTGGTTGGAGAAGAAGCGAAGTGCTTAGTGGACGGCGCCCAAAAAATTCGGGCGGGGAACTGGGTACGATGGTTTCCTAGTCGGGAAAAACTTTTACAGGCGTACGGGGCGGAAGCGAAAGAGGACGACAGAATTTTGGTCAAAGGGAGTCGAAGAGAAGGAATGGAAAAGGTTGCGGCAGGATTAAGGGAGGGAAAACAGTAATGTTGTACTACCTGAGCCTGCTGAGCGATTGGTTTGGCCCGCTGAATGTTTTTCAGTATGTGACTTTCCGAACAGTAGGCGCGGCGTTGACCTCGTTTGGGTTTTGTTTATGGATGGGGCCATCGGTGATTCGAGGCCTCCATCGACTCAAGCTTGGGCAGCCGCTTCGGCGCAAAGAGGAAGTGCACCAGTTGGCGGATCTGCATGAGAAGAAGCAGGGAACGCCGACGATGGGTGGAGTGCTGATTTTGTTTTCGCTGACTTTGTCCTGCTTGCTTTGGGGAAAACCGACGAACCCCTATTTGTGGTTGGCCTTGGGCAGCACATTGGCCTTGGGAATTTTAGGATTCTGCGACGATTACGCGAAAGTTAAGAAAAAGACTTCGGGGGGCTTGAGTGGCAGGCAGAAACTCTTGGTGCAGGGTTTGGTGGCGGCGGGAGTATCGGGGGCATTGCTTTTGATGCCGCAGGCTCGCGAGGCAGCGCTGAAGCTACAAATTCCATTTATCCGAGAAGAGTTCTTTCTATTCAATCTACCGATATGGGGTGCGTTGCTTTTCTTTGTTTTTATTATCGTGGGCAGCTCGAACGCGGTGAATTTGACTGACGGGCTAGATGGTTTGGCCTCGGGTTGTATTTTAACGGTGGCGATGGTCTTAGGGCTGTTTGCCTATCTCTCGAGCCACGCGAGGCTTGCCTCGTATCTATTTTTACCCCGTGTACCCGGAGGGGAGGAGTTGGTTATTTTCTGTGCGGCTCTCTTTGGGGCGTCTTTGGGATTCCTATGGTTTAATTGTCATCCCGCTCAAGTTTTCATGGGGGATACCGGGTCTTTGGCTTTGGGGGGAGCGGTGGCGGTGGTGGCGATTTGCTTGAATCAAGAGCTCCTTCTAGCGGTGATCGGCGGGGTTTTTGTTATGGAGGCTGTTTCGGTGATTCTTCAGGTCCTTTCCTTTCGCCTGACGGGGAGACGAATTTTCGCAATGTCACCGATTCATCACCACTTTGAGCTCCGCGGTTGGAGTGAAACTGCGGTGGTGACGCGGTTTTGGATCCTCAGCGTGGTCTTTGCCCTAGCGGGCTTGGCCTCGCTCAAGCTGAGGTGAAAGGAATCTTGAGTTCATGGAACGGCAAAAAAATTATAGTGGTGGGGATGGGTCGCAGCGGAGTCGCAGCGGGCGAGTGGCTGCTTGGGCAAAAGGCGGAGGTGACTATGTTTGACGAGTCTACCGATCCTGCGGTGGCGGAAGTGGGACTTCGGATGAAAGCCCGCGGGGCGAAGGTGGTCACGGGGCAGAGGAGCGTGGTGGGAAAAGGTTTCGACCGGGCGATTCTGAGTCCGGGGATTTCCCCTGATCGTCCGATAGTTCTGGAGTTGAAGGCCGCTGGGGTTCCGATGCTCGGGGAGTTGGAATTAGGTGCGCAGGCTTGTCTTTGTCCCGTGGTGGCGGTGACGGGCACGAATGGGAAAAGCACCACGACGGAGTTGATCACACAGATTTTACAAGCGGCAGGGAAGCGGGCGGTGGCTTGTGGAAATTATGGAAAGCCTCTTTGCGAGGTGGCTCCCTTGAGTCGTGATCTCGATTGGGCGGTGGCGGAGGTGAGCTCTTTTCAGTTGGAGACGATCGAGACCTTTCGACCACGGATCGCGGTTTATTTGAACTTAACTCCTGATCATCTGGATCGGTATTCGACGATGGAAGCGTATGCCGCGGCCAAGGCGCGGATCTTTGAGAATCAGAAAGCGGATGATGTGGCGGTAATCAACAGGAAGCTGGTTTTGCCGAAGGGCCAAGCGAGGCAGATCGTTTTTACGGCGGGGGCGACGGGTGCGGAGTACACCTTGCAGGAGGGTTGGTTATGTGCGAATGGAGAGAAGGTAATGAGGCAGGATGCGACAAAGTTGCGGGGCGAACATAACGCAGAAAATCTTTTGGCGGCCTTGGCGGTGGCGGACGCGATGGAAATTTCCCGAGAAGTGGTGAAAAAAGTATTTTCCAGCTACCAGGCTCTGCCTCATCGATGTGAAGTGGTGGCGGTACGGGCAGGCGTGACCTGGATCAATGATTCGAAGGCGACGAATCTTGATGCGATGGAGCGAGCGGTCAGTGGATTAGTTGGACCGGTCATCCTGATTGCGGGAGGAAAAGACAAGGGATTCGATGTGAGGACAAGCCGTCCGGTTCTGGAGGGGAAAGTTCGTGCGGTCTTCTTGCTTGGGGAGATGGCAGAGAAAATGGAAAAAGCTTGGAAAGAAGGGATGCCATGTCGGAGGGTGCAAGATTTAGGGGAGGCGGTGCGAAGAGCGGCGGAGATGGCACGTGAAGGGGAGAATGTTTTGCTGAGCCCAGGATGCTCCAGCTACGACCAGTTTAAGAACTTCGAGGAAAGAGGAGAAAAATACAGGCAGTGCGTCATCGCTCTGCCACAGGAGGAAAACAAACCATGAGTGATGAACTGCTAGAATACTCAACGAAACGTACGAACCCCACGGGAATGGAAGGTGAGCCAACCGAGCGCCCAGCGAAGACGGGAGGCCTCAACCGGCTTTCCACTATCTTCTTGGTAGTGCTGGGCCTGCACGTGGTAGTGATCGTCGGGATTAGTGCCTATCACCTGTTACGGGGTAATCCCGAAACAGGAATGACGGCGATTCCTGAAACGATGCCTGCCCCTCAGGCGGAAGTAGCCAAAGCGCCCGAAGCGGCAGCGGCTCCCGTGGCCGAGGTGGCGAGCACGATGCCAAGCCCTGACGATAAAGTTTGGCAAACGCAGGGGTCAGCCCCGAGCGAAGCGATGCCTCCCGTGGCGGTGGCACCAGCACCGACTGCAGAGCGCAGTCACGTGGTGAGCAAAGGAGAAACAGTCGCGAAGATCGCCAAGGCGAACGGGGTAACCTCCGCCGCCTTGATTCAGGCGAACGCCCTAAAGGGGACGACAGTGAAAATAGGTCAGAAACTAATCATCCCTGAAGCGGCGGGAGCTGGGACCACGAAAAAAGCGGTGGCAACGGCCTCGACGCCTGTGAAAGCGGTGGTGGCGGCAGCGGCGAAGCAAGAGTCGAGTCCAGCAGGAAGCTACAAAGTGGCTCCCGGAGATACTCTGGCGAAGATCGCAAAGAAGTTCGGAACCAAAGCGGATATCCTAGCCAAACTCAACTCCATCACCGACCCGAAGAAATTAAAGGTTGGGATGAAGATTCAAGTTCCTGGGGAAGCCTCGGCAAAGGCGGCAGTTCCTGTGGCGACGCCCGCTCCTGCCGGTCCGACCGACATGGCGATGTTGCCGAAGCCGACTACGAACTGAGTTCACAATGGGACGAAACACTGCGCGCACCCTACTCGTCTGCGTGGCCTTATTGATCGGGGCTGGCCTGATCATGTTGACCAGCGTAGGCGCGTTCTCAGCCGAGAATCGGGGCCAACCTCTTTTTTTCCTCCAAAGACAGATGCTCTGGCTTGCGGTGGGAATTGGGGTGTGCGCGGTGTTGAGTCGCTTGGATCCGAAGATTCTGCTTACTCGAGGCGCTTGGATTCTTGGACTGGCGACCTTCTTGGTTGTCTTGTGTTTGATTCCAGGATTGGGCAAGTCGGTTAAGGGTTCGGCGAGATGGATTCCACTGGGGCCTTTTGCGGTGCAGCCAAGTGAGTTCCTCAAGTTGGCTACGGTGATTGCGGCGGCGGCTTGGGTTCGGTTTCAAGGAGCCAAGATGAAGAGTCCTTGGCACGGACTAATCCTGCCCATGCTCATCCTGCTCTTGCCGGTAGCTTTGTTGGTCAAGCAACCTGATTTAGGTTCGGCGTTGTTCGTAATTGCGGCGGCATCGATCGTACTTTTTGTGGGTGGCGCACCGATTTTACCTTTAGGAATTTTGGGTCTCCTGGCGGCTGGGGGATTGGTGGCGGTGGCTTTGACCATGCCGGAGCGCCTGGATCGATTAGTGGCGTTCATGGATCCAGAGGCTCACCAGCAGTCGGGAGGTTATCAAGTGTCGCAGGCGCTGGTGGCGCTGGGATCAGGAGGAACCCGTGGAGTAGGTATCGGCCAGAGCATTCAAAAAATGTTTTATCTGCCAGAAGCGCATACCGATTTTATTTTTCCAATTCTGGGGGAGGAGCTCGGTTTGTGGGCCACGTTATCAGTGGTTTTTATTTTCTTACTTTTTACCCTTCTGGGAAGCTACATCGCTTGTCATGCCTCCGATCTCACGAGCATGGCGTTGAGCATGGGACTAACGACCTTGGTGGCGATGCAGTCGGTGGCGAATCTCGCGGTGGTCACAGGCTTATTACCGCCAAAGGGGGTGGGTTTGCCCTTTATTAGTTACGGTGGATCGAATTTAGTTCTTTGTTTGGCGGCGGTGGGGCTTCTGCTCTCGTTGCATCGGCAAGCCCATTATGAGGAAACGGCCAAAAGTCGGCGTTTGGTAGGAAAGCACACGTGATTGGACTCATGGGACAACTAGCGATCGCTTGCGGGGGAACGGGAGGACATCTCTTTCCTGGATTGGCAGTGGCAGAGGCGGTGCGGCGGCGCGGGCATGAGGTGTGTTTCTTTATTTCGAATAAGCAAGTGGATCATCGGGCCTTATCGGGGGCGGGAGAGGCAGCGCATGGAGTGGAGATTCCAGCGGTGGGTTGGAGCGGGGTGTGGGGAGCGGGTCGTTTTGGATGGAGTTTGATTTCGGCAGTACGAAAGGCAGGGGTCGAGTTGAAAAAATTTAATGCTGGAGGAGTATTAGGAATGGGAGGATTTGTCTCAGGAGCGGCAGTGGGGGCAGCGCGGTTGGCGGGGCTTCCTTATTTTCTTCATGAATCGAATGCGATTCCTGGACGTGCGACCCGATGGTTATCGCGTGGGGCAGAAAAAGTATTTCTGGGATTTGAAGAGTGTAGGTCTCATCTGGTAGGGGCGAAGGTGGAGGTAACTGGAACACCAGTGCGGGCGCGTTTAGGCGGAATAGGCAAAGAGGAAGCGTTGAAGAGACTGGGGCTACATTCTGGACGTCATCTGGTGGCGGTGGTCGGAGGAAGCCAAGGTGCGCGGGGTTTAAATGAAGCGATGCTTCGCGGGTTAGGGGCGCTGGAGAGCCAAGCGCAGAAAATACAGATTTTGCACGTGGCGGGAGAAGCGCAGGTGGAGAAGGTGCGAAAGGGGTATGCTGGCCGAGGTTTTCATGCGGTGGTCGTAGGATTCTGTGATGAGATGGAGGCGGTCTATGCGGCAGCAGAGTTGGTAGTTTCGAGGTCAGGTGCGGGAACTTTGGCGGAGTTAGCGATCTGTGGGGTACCTGCAATTCTAGTGCCATTTCCCGCAGCGGCGGGGAATCATCAAGTGGCCAACGCGAGGGCATACAGCCAAGCAGGAGCGGCGGAGGTGATCGAAGAAAAATATTTAGTAGGGACAGAGTTAGGACAGAGGATCGCTCGATTGTTGATGGAGAAAACTCGGCGTGATCGGATGGGTCAGTTGGCTCATGAAAAACAGAGTTTGGCGGCGTCAGAAAAGATTGCGGAGGCGATTAACCATGTCCTTTGATACGCAGTGGTGGACAACAGGACGACGTCGGATCCATTTGATTGGGGTATCGGGATCTGGGATGACACCGTTAGCCGAGATTTTAATGGATCTGGGCCACGAAGTGAGTGGTTCTGATTTAAAGGAAATTCCTGAACGGTTGAAGAAGCGTGGGATGGTGGTTGCTTTGGGTCATGATGCGGAGTCGATCGGGAGTGCGGACGTAGTCGTGGCATCGGCGGCGATTCCCGATAGCAACGCGGAGTGGGTGGAGGCAAAGCGGCGGGGTATGGCACGGGTACGTCGGTCGGAAGTTCTGGCGAAATTGGCGGGGGCGCGGAAGTTAGTCGCGGTGCTCGGATCGCACGGGAAAACCACCACGGCAACGATGCTGGCGCAAATTTTTCGGGAAGCAGGGGAGGACCCTTCCTTTTACCTGGGAGGGTACGCGCCATCGCTGGGGGGGTCGGGGGCATGGAGAAAAGGGGAGTGGCTGATTGCGGAAGTGGACGAAAGTGAAGGTGCCCCGACAGAATTACTATCTTGGGCAGCGCTTCTGTTGAATGCGGATCACGAGCATGCGGATCGGTACTTGGATGGGGCGGCGGTGATTCAAGCGTATGGCAAGGTTTTAGGGCAGGTGGCGGGTGGTTGTGTGGTGGTGGCGCGGGAGGAAAAGGAGGCGATGGCAGCATCAGAAAAGATATCGAAGAAGGTGACTTTTGGTTGGGAGAAAAGTGGGGCGGATTATGTGGGTGAATGGAAAGGGGAGAGTGCGGAGGGGCAAAAATTCTCTGTGACTAAGGAGGGTAAAGAGTTGGGAGTATTTCAAGTAGCGGCGACCGGAAGGCATAATGCGGGTAATGCTTTGGGCGCTTTAGCGGTGGCGGCGGAGATAGGTTTGAGCGTGGAAAAAATAAGGCAGGGATTGGCCGCGTTTCGAAGGGCGGATCGTCGCTTTGAGATTTTAATTTCGACCCCTGAGATCGAGGTGGTGGACGACTATGCTCATCATCCGAAAGAGGTAGTAGCCACGATTGGGTCGGCGAGGGCGAGGGGGCGAGCGAGGGTGGTAGCGGTATTCCAGCCTCATCGTTACACCCGGATGGCGACATTTCTTCAGGGTTTTGCGGAAGCGTTAGCCTTGGCGGATGTGGTGGTTTTGCTTCCAGTATATGCGGCAGGAGAAAAGCCTTTGGAGGGGGCGGGTTTGGCAGAGTTAGCCACGCGATGTGTGGCTCTGGGTAAGCCGGTGGAAGTGGCGAATTCGATGCCGGAGGCCAGGACGATTTTGGGTCGGATTTGGCAAGAGGGAGATCTCTTTCTGGTGATGGGCGCTGGGGATGTGACGGCCTTAGGGCGAAGGATGGCGAAAGAGGTCGAACTCTTTTTACAGATTAAGAAAATGGTAGCGGGGAAGGGCGAAGTGCGTTGGTACGAACCGATGAAAAAGCATACGACGATTCGGATTGGAGGTCCTGCACAAGTGTGGTTTGAGCCGGATAGTGAAGAGGTTCTGGGCAAGGTGGTGCGATTTTGTGCGGAGCAAAAGGTACCGCTGACGGTGGTGGGTCGGGGGAGTAACATGCTGGTTCGGGATGGGGGGATTGCTGGAGTATGTGTTCATTTTGGAAGACCTGGGATGAGTAAAATTGAGGCGGTGGATGGAAAGATTCACGCGGGTGCAGGGGCCCGGTTGAAGCAGATCGTGGCGGTGGCGAAGGGGGCGGGGATTGGCGGGCTAGAATTTATGGAGGGAATTCCTGGGGCTTTAGGGGGGGCGATGAGAATGAATGCGGGAGCGATGGAATCGTGGACTTTTGAAGCGGTCGAGAGCGTTCGGGTAATGGATCGGCAAGGGAAGGTGGTTGAAGTGGCCGCGAGTGAATTCGAAGTGAAGTACCGCAGAGTTCCCCGTTTGATGGAAGAGATTGCGGTGGGGGCGGTGCTGGTGGGGAAAGTGGTGGATCCAGTGGAGATTGCGGAGCGTTTAAAGAAGTACAGTCGGAAGAGGTGGGATTCTCAACCGGCGGCGCCGAGTGCGGGCTGTATCTTCAAAAACGCTGAAACGATTCCAGCCGGAAAACTAATAGAGGAGCTGGGGATGAAGGACACTTCGGTGGGTGGAGCAAGAATATCGCCAGTCCATGGTAATTTTATCGTGAATCAGGGTGGAGCTAGGGCGGTGGATGTTTTGGCATTAATGGAAAAAGTGCAGATGCGGGCAAAAAGCGATCGTGGGATTGTGCTTGAGCCTGAAGTGATTGTGTTGGGGGAAGACGAATGAAGCCTGAAAAAATGAAAGTCGCGGTCCTAGCGGGCGGAGTCTCGGGCGAGCGTGAGATTTCTCAGCGGAGCGGGGCGGCGGTGGCGAAAGCGTTACGCTCGATGGGAGTTCGTTTGGTGGAGGTGGATGTAAAGTCCCGTCAGGTGGAGGTACCCGCAGGAACCGATATCTGTTTTCTCTGTTTGCATGGAAGCTACGGGGAAGACGGAACGTTGCAGGCTGAACTGGATGCGATGGGGATGGGGTATACGGGAAGCGGGGCGATGGCGAGTGCGCTGGCCTTCGATAAGTTGCGGGCGAAGGAGGTGATGGCGGAGGCGGGGATTCCTTTAGCGGAGGGTGTGGCGTGGACGAAGGAGAATGATTGGTTGCCACCGTACGTATTGAAGCCGGTCTCGGAGGGATCGAGTTTGGGGGTGCATTTGGTACGAACGGAGGAGGAAGCGAAGAAGGCGCGTAAAGCGGCTGGGCAGTGGAAGGGACCGATGATGATTGAGCGTTTGGTAGAGGGGGCGGAATTGACGGTGGGGATTGTGGGCAAGCAGGCGTTACCGGTGGTGGAGGTCCGACCGGCCCAAGGTTTTTACGATTACCGCAATAAGTACACCGCGGGATCGACGAAGTATCTTTGTCCCGCCCCGTTGGCGAAAGAAAAGGCCTTGGAGTTGCAAGAGTTGGCCAAGAAAGCGCATGAGGCTTTGGGATGTGAAATTCTATCGCGAGTAGATTTCCTAGTGGACGCTGAGGGGAAGGCGGTGGTTTTAGAGGTGAATACTATTCCGGGCATGACGGATTTGAGTCTTTTGCCAAGGGCCGGCCAAGCAGCGGGAATTGATTTTGGAAATCTCTGTTTGAAGATTCTGGAGTTTTCTTGGGCACGAAATCAGAAAGGGGTACTCGCATGAAATGGCATTTAGAAAATATCTTCGGAACCAAGAAAAGAAAAACAAGGCATCGGCGGGCACGGCATGTACTGGCAGCGAAAATGTCTGCGAAAGGGCAGGCGCAGGCGCTGAGTCGGCGGGTCGGTGGAATTCTTTTAATAGCGGGATCGCTCGCACTGGTGGCGATGGTGACCTCGGTGGGGATGGATGTGATTTTAGGAACACTCTTGTACCAGAATGCAGACTTCACTTTGCGCCGTTTCCAAATCGAGCCGAAAAATAAAATCGGCAAAGGAGAATTGGTTTCAGCGAGTGGGGTTAAAATTGGGCAGAATCTTTTACGTTTATCACTTTCGGAAGTGAAGGAGTCGCTGGAAAGACTTCCGAATGTCGCCAGCGTGCGGGTGGAGCGACATTTGCCTGACACCTTATTTATATTCGTTGAGGAGCGGCGTCCGGTGGCACTACTTTGCCCGACGGCGAGCGTGGGGATGCAGTTAGCGCAACCGATGTACTACATTGA
>CAMCNF010000025.1 GCA_945876115.1 Verrucomicrobia subdivision 6 bacterium
TGGGTTGGGATGGAAAGGTCGGCGCGGACGACTTCGGTGGGGGTGCCATGCTGGCGAAGTTGGCGGGCCAAGCGCAAAGTGGCGGAAGCGCCGCTACGATGGTGGAGGACGATGGCGTAGCCCATTTGGGCGAGGGTGCGGGCGAGAAAAGCGCCGAGACCGCCGGCGGAGCCGGTGATGAGGGCAACGGGTTGAGGAGGGAGAGTTTTTTTCATGAAAGAATCCCGAGGGTACGAGCAACGGCACGGACTTTAGGAATTTCGTGTGTACGCAAGAGGTCGGTTTTACCTAAGAGGGCAAGAACAGCAAAGAGGGATTCGGCGGAGCGGACTTCGTCCTGAAAGAACTCGAAAGCGTGGGGTAGGGCGTGGCAGACGGGCCAACCGAGAGTACGAAGGCGAAAGCTGTGAAGAAAAGTTTCGGCTTGGTATCGGATGCGGGCCGCACTGTCTTGGAGGTTGCGGTAGTAGAAGCCTAATCCTGGATCGATCCAGATGGCGTGGATGCCAGCGGCAGTGGCACGATCGATTTCACGCCGGAAGTAGTCGAGAAGAGCGGTGGCATGATCGGGGGAGTGGACGAAGTTGGAAACATCGCGGGGGTTGGAGCCTTGAACGTAGCAAAGGACGATGCCAGCGCGGTGATCGGCTACGAGGCGATAGAGGTCGGTGGGAGGAGTGGTGCCAGTAAGGTTGAGGACGGCGGCACCTGCTTCGAGGCAAGAGCGAGCGACCTCGAGATGGTAAGTTTCAATGGAAAGAAGGATGCCCTCTTGGGCGAGGGGTTTGAGAATGGGTAGGAGCGTACGGATTTGTTGGGCGGGATCGACGCGGTTGGCGTGGGCAAGGGTGGATTCGGTGCCGAGGTCGATGAGGTGGGCACCTTCGGTGCGGAGGCGGCGGGCGCGGTTGAGGGCGTCCTCGGTGGTGGAGACGACACTTTCACGATACCAGGAGTCGGGGCTGAGGTTGATGACGCCCATGAGGTGGGGGCGTTGGGAGGCGGAAAAGGAGTGGCCGTGGATTTCGAACTCAGCGACCTGGGCGGTGAGGGCGGAGGAGTGTTCTTGGGCGAGGCGGGCGAGGGATTCGAGGGAGAGCATGAGGTGGACATCGTAGAGAAAAAAAGGGCGAGGGGCGAGAGTGGGGATGGACGAGAGGGGGGTGAGGAATCCAGAGTGTCGGGATGGCCAACCGATTACTGACCCAGCCCGAGTTGATGGCGTGGGAAAATAAAGCGAGGCGTTGGTTTGTTTTGGGGTTGGTAGGGGTGGTGACGGGAGTGTTTGGGGTGGGGTTGATAACTTTGCACATGAGTTACGCGATGTTAAAAAAAACCGAGGTAATGCAGGAGGCGGTGCAGCGGGTGATGAAGGATGCGCGGGTGGGCGAGGTTCTGGGTAAGCCGTTGCAGTTGGGTTGGGCGGTGACGGGTCAGATTGAGGACATGCCTGAGCAGGGAACGGCGCAGTTTGATTTTTCGGTGTTGGGCTCGAAGGGGAGGGCGAGGGTGGCGTTGCGGGCGGATAAAAGTCCGACGGGTCAGTGGCGATATTTACTTTTGGAAGTGAAACCGATGGGGGGTACGGTGATTTCTTGTGCGGACGGGGCGTCCGGCAAGAGGGGGTCAGACGAGGATTAGTGGGCGCCGGCGGCGGTGGAAGTTTCGTTTTTGGGAAGAGATTTGGCGACGGCTTCTTTATTATTGTCGACGATAGTTTCGAGGGCGAGGTCGAGCCGATCGAGACCGTGTTTCTGGATGATATTGTTGATATTGGTTAGGTAGTCGGTATCGGGGCAGTAGCCTGCAGCGAGGATGCCTGAGACGAATTTGACTCCTGATTTCTCACCAACGCATTTGTGGTAGCGCTCGTTGCCAAGGAGGAACTGGGAATAGCCTTGGAAGCCAGCGGCGAGGGTGGGGTAGGCACGGAAATCTGCGGTGGTATCTACGCCGCTATCGCGGGTGGGCATATTGAGGGCGCGTGCGCCTGTCCAGCTGTCGAAGGCTTTCATGCCGAAGTAATTGTTATAGTCCTTGGCGAGGGAGCTATTTCCATAGCCAGATTCGAAGATGGCCATGGCGATGACCGCGGAGGCGGGGATCCGAGTGGTCGTCTGGATGAGCATGGCTTCGGGAATAGCGCTTTCGAGGAAGCGACGTTGGCGACCGTTGGCGGAGTCGAGGATTTTGGAGATGCGGGTGGCAAGGCCAAGGATATCGGTTGTATCGGAGCTTTGTGAGGCGATGAGGCGGGCGATACGGAGGTCGCGCTCTTCGAGTTCACGGTTCTGAGCGAGGCGGTTTTGGAGGGAGTTCCATTTCTCTTCAAGATAACTTTTGGAAAGGGCGGCGGAGAAACGGGTGACGCCGATGAGGGAGACGACGGCTATACCGAAGAGGAGGAGCCAGGCGAAATTGGAGACGACGAGGGTGCCGACTAAACCGAGACGGAATTTCGGCTTTTTGGCAAATCTTTTGCTGGCGATAGCTGAGGTGAGGTCAACAATTTGAGGCATTTGATTCAGTGTAGGTGGGGATGGGGAGGCGTCAACCCACGGTAAGTTGAGGGCAGAGTATATTTTAAAAGTTATGCAATCGATTGAAATGTAGTCACTTGCACATTATGAAAAGGAGTAAATACGTTAGGATTGGTGTGGTTTAGCGGGGGGATAGTAGATGGAAGCGAGGATGGAGACGGCGAGGACAAGGAGGACGAAGCCGAGAGTCCATGGGATGGGCAGGTGGATGTAGCCTGAAATGAGCATTTTGACGCCGATAAAGGAGAGGATAACGGCGAGGCCGATATTTAGGTAGGCGAAGAGTTTGATGAGCCCTGCAATGGCGAAATAGAGGGCGCGGAGGCCGAGAACGGCGAAGGCGTTGGAAGTTAGGACGATAAAGGGGTCGCGGGTGATGGCGAGGATGGCGGGGATGGAATCAATGGCGAAAACGAGGTCGGTGGTGCCGAGGGCGATAAGGACAAGGAGGAGGGGGGTACCAACCCAGCGGTTGCCTTGGCGGACAAAGAAGTGGCCGTCGTGGAACTGGGGGGAGATGGGAATGAATTTGCGAGCGATACGGACGAGAGGATTTTGGTCGGGTTGAACTTTAGCGTCGCCGCCTTTGAGGAGTTTGATCCCCGTGTAAACAAGGAGGGCGCCGAAGACATAGATGAGCCAGTGGAAGCGATTGATGAGAGCGATGCCGGTAAAGATGAAGAGGGCACGAAGAAAGAGAGCTCCGATGATGCCCCAGAAAAGGGCGGGGAACTGAGCTTTTTCGGGGACGGCGAAATAGGCGAGGAGAACGGCGAAGACAAAAACGTTATCTACACTGAGGGAGAGTTCGACGATGTAGCCGGTAAAGAATTCCATGGCGGGTTGGGTGCCGAGGGTGAGGGCGATGACAACACCGAAGGCCAAGGCGAGGGCGACCCAGCCGGCGGTGGCTTGGAGAGAGCGGCGAAGATCGATGGGGCGGGGGTCGCGATGGAAAAGGATCAGGTCGGTCGCGAGGAGGGCGAGGACGAGTGGTCCGAAAAGAATCCAGCCGAGATGAAGATGAGGAATTTCCACGGAGTGACTTGGTAGCAGGAAGATTTGGATCGGCCAAGAGGAAGTGAGTCGGGGCGTGACAGGAGGGGCAGGGGGAGGGCACTTTGGAGGCCATGAGCAACCAATCGTTAAAAGGGAAAGTGGGGCTAGTTTTTGGGGTAGCGAATAAGCGAAGCATTGCTTGGGGAATCGCTAAGGCGTGGTCGGATGCGGGGGCGAAGTTAATTTTTAATTATCAGGGGGATCGGTTGAAGGAAAATGTGGAAGAGTTGGCGGCGACATTTGGGGCGGAGACTCCAGTGGCCCCTTGTGATGTGAGTCGGGATGAAGATATCGCGAAGTTTTTTGATTTTGTAAAAGGAAAGGCTCCGAAGGTTGATCTGTTGTTGCATAGCGTGGCGTTTGCTCCGAAGGAGGCTTTAGAGGGAAACTTCGTCGATACGACACGAGAAGCGTTTCGCGTGGCGCACGACATTAGCGCCTACTCGTTGGTAGCGGTAAGCCGGGCGGCTGCTCCGTTGATGACGGAGGGGGGAAGTATTGTAACGATGAGTTACTACGGGGCGGTGAAAGTGGTGCCGCATTACAATGTGATGGGAGTGGCCAAGGCGGCGCTGGAGGCGAGTGTGCGATATTTGGCTTATGACTTAGGGCCAAAAAAGATTAGGGTGAATGCGATCAGCGCGGGGCCTGTGAACACCTTGGCAGCACGTGGGATTAGTGGATTTGGGGCGATGTTGGCCCACTACGAGGCGCACGCACCTTTAAAGCGGAATATCACCTTGGAGGAGTTGGGGGCGATGGGAGTATTTCTGGCGGCAGACGGATCGGCGGGGATTACGGGGCAGACGTTGTATGCCGATTCCGGCTACAGCGTGATGGGAATGTGAAGGCCGGCGAAAAGATCGCCCGGAAACTTCTGCTCTGGGACATCGACGGGACCATTCTCCATACAGGAAAAGCGGGAGAGACGGCCTTGGGTCGAGCGATGGAGAAACTGTATGGAATCAATCGAGGACTACAGGGATTAGAGATCGCAGGCCGAACGGACAAGTGGATCGTTGAGCAGCTTCTGGGGAGGGATGGCAAGCCGAACGGTCCTGAGGAGGTGGTACAGTTCCTGGATGTGTATGTGGAACTGCTGGCGGATGAGTTGCCCCGAAGGAATGGGGGATTGCACCCAGGGGTTTTGGGGATTCTGGAAGAGGCCCATCAGCGACCAGAGCTGGTGCAAGCTTTGCTGACGGGAAACGTTGAAAAAGGGGCGAGGTTGAAGTTGACGCGTTATGGGGTGAATCATTTTTTTGACTTTGGGGCTTTTGCAGATGATTCCTCGATTCGTAATGAGTTGGGTCCGCACGCAAAGCGGAGGGCAGAGGAGAAGCATGGCGAAGAGTTTCCTGCCGAAAGAATCTTTGTCATTGGGGATACGCCCCATGATGTGGCCTGTGCAAGGGCGATCGGGGCAAAGGCGATTGCGGTGGCGACAGGTTCCTTTACGAAGCGACAGTTAAAAGATTGCGGAGCGGATGCGGTCTTTACCGATTTGGCTCATCCGAAGGCTTTTTTCGATTTACTGATCTGACGGTTGGGCAAGTGGACTCCTCCTGACTTGCGATTCTTCTGTGGTTTGCCATGAAAAGAGATGGCACATGGTCTTTTGGCTCTTTGTTTACGGCTTGGGGTAGTGCTGGGCTCGACATCTTTGTTAGTTCATGGAGCGGCAACTGCAGAACAGCACCAGAAGTTAGTTGAAACCTGTCGCTGGCTTTCGAGGCAGGATTTGTCTTACGCCCAGTCGTGGCAACCCCCAGGGCATCCGTATATCATCACGATGGATTGTTCGAATACGGTACGTTTTATTGTGTGGAAAGTATTTGGGTTTGATATTCCGAGG
Source organism: Verrucomicrobia subdivision 6 bacterium (assembly GCA_945876115.1). Taxonomy (GTDB): domain Bacteria; phylum Verrucomicrobiota; class Verrucomicrobiia; order Methylacidiphilales; family Verrucolacustridaceae; genus Verrucolacustris. The sequence goes on from CAMCNF010000025.1 coordinate 5,455, forward strand.
ACGGCATCGGATCAGTATCTCTATTTTAAAAAGAAGGGGAAGATTAGGTCAGTGCCGATGGAGTCGGACGGGAAAGTGGATTCGGAAAAACTGATGACGGAGATGAGGAGTGGGGATCTGCTTTATTGGGAATGGACTTATAACGTGCCTCGGGATCCGCCGATCAGTCATGTGATGATTTATTTAGGTCGAAAGAAGGGTGGGGAGGCGATGGTGGCGGGTTCCTCGCAAAGGATGGATGGGGAGCGAGGGGGTGGGGTGGATGTGTATGCATTCGATCCGAATGCGCCCTGTGGAAATGCAAAAAACTTTTTTAACTTTGTCACCCATCGCGGTCGGTTGGTGGCGTATGCTCGACCGACGGCACAGGTGGGGTGGGCTGAGCGAGGGGGGCTAGAATAGAGTTGGCATGCCTTCGACAAGAAAACGGACATCGGAAAGTCGGCCGGCTCGGGTGGCCGCTTCCATGAGGCGTTGGGGGGGCTCGTGAAGGGGTTCGTAACTGAGGCGGTAGGTGCCAAAGTGCATTGGCACAAGGAATTTTGAGCGAAGATCGCCAAAAGCGCGGAGGGCTTGTTCGGGGGTCATATGATTCTCGCCAAATTTCGGACCGTGGTAGGCCCCGATGGGCAAGAGGGCGACTTCCGGGCGGAACTTTTTTCCAATCTCACGAAACCCTGGAAAATAACCGGAATCGCCTGCGTGGTAGACGGTGCGTCCTCCCATATCGATGACATACCCCCCGTAGCCGCGGTGGTGATCGGTGACCTTGCGTGCGCCCCAGTGTTTGGCGGGAACAAAGGTGATAGCGGCTCCTGGAAAGCGAAGTCGTTCCCACCAGTTGATTTCGTAGACTTTTTCAAAACCTAAGCCGTGAACAAGGTCGCCGACTCCAGCGGGCACGACAATGGGTTGATTAGCGGCAATCCGGCGGAGGCTGCGTCGGTTGAGATGGTCAAAATGGGCGTGCGTGATGAGGACGAGGTCGATGGAGGGAAGGTGGTGGTGGGCCAGCCCGGCGTGGCGGAGGCGCCGAACGACAAGAAGCCAGTTGGCCCAGTTGGGATCAACAAGAATGTTGCCATGGGGTCCTTGAATCAGAAAGGAGGCGTGGCCAATCCAAGTGATGCAAATCTTGCCTGCTTTAAGTTTAGGAAAGACGGGGGGAAGATGCTGGCGTGTGCCCCGCTTGCGCGAAAAAAGCGCAGGGAGGATGACATCGGTGATAAAGCGGTGCGGGGCCCGTTTCTTGTGAGCTGAAACCCGAGGACTCAAGACAAAGAGAATGGTGGCAAATGAGGTGGGAGGCAACCTTGAGAGCAAGATTGGCTGAAAATATGAATCTGGGCATAGTGGTATGGTGATTAGTGTTCCGAGCAAAGCTACCCTGCGCGAAGAGATTCGTGGGCGACTCCTGCAGATGAGTGAAAGGGCGAGAGCGGAAGCTTCCCAGCAGATTGAGAAGCACCTTTTGGCACGGGCGGAGTGGCAGGTGGCGGGGGTAGTAGCTCTTTTCTTGTCGTTGACCGATGAGCCGCAAACAAGGGGTATTTTGAAGGCGGCTTGGGCGGCGGGTAAGAGGGTGGCTTTGCCAAAGATCGATATCCGAGAGGGATTGACTTGGTGGCAAATGTCTTCGGCTCACCTTCCAGAATCATCGAGCTTGTGGGAACCTTCTCCGGAAAAATCGGAGCGAATCGCGGTGACAGAGATCGATGGTTTTCTGGTGCCAGGGCGGGCTTTCAATGGTGCGGGGGCGCGTTTAGGTCGGGGCGGAGGGCACTATGATCGAGCCTTAGGCCAGCGGAAACGGGGTTCTTGGGTGGCGGGATTATTTTTTGCGGCTCAGGAGTTGGAGCATCTCCCCCAAGAGCCACATGATATAAAACTCCCAGCGGTGGTGACCGAAAACGGTTGGAGAGATGTACGATGAGGGATAAGGAGAAACCATTTCTTGAACACATTGAGGATTTGCGTGGGGTGATTTTGAAGTGCGCCGGAGCGATTGGGGTGGGTTCGATTCTAGGAGTTCTTGGAATTGGTCGGGTGATGGAAATCTTACGATGGCCTCTGGCGCAAGCGCAGGTGGGATCACCGCAGGCGATGCCTGCGACGCTCTTGGCTTTGCAGGTAACCGATCCGATGACGGTGACGCTGCAAATTGGAATTGGTGCAGGAATTCTTCTGACCCTGCCACTAGTTCTCTTGTTTATCGGACAATATCTTTTGCCCGCACTCGAAAGCAAAGAGAGGGGTCTGGTGCTGCCTGCGTTTACGGTGGGTGCCTTTCTCTTTTTGGCGGGAGTTTCTTTTTGTTATTTCCTAGTTCTGCCTGGAGCTCTGCGTTTTTTTCAGGAATTTAATCGTTGGTTGGGGTTGGAGACGAGTTGGACGATGGCGAGTTATACCGACTTCGTCTTGCAAATGCTGGTTGGATTCGGAGTCTCTTTTGAGCTTCCGCTGGTCATGGTGATTTTGGCCCGGTTGGGTATTCTCCAAAAATCGGTGGTGGCGGCGCACCGACGTCATGCGGTTGTCGGACTGGTGGTGGTTGCCGCTTGTGTGACTCCAACTTCGGATCCATTTAACTTGGCTTTAATGTTTGTTCCTCTTTACGGGCTTTTTGAGTTAGGTTTGGCGGGGATGGGATGGGCGGAACGAAACTCAAGTGTTGGTAGAAAATCACCCACGGACCACCCCGCCTTGTAAAAAAGATTTTTCTTTGGATTGAAAAATTTCAGTAGACCGATAAATTAATAGCATAGTGGACTGGAATAGTCGTACGGACAGGATTCATCGTTTAAAAGAGAAGGAGAACTTTCGTGCTGTGGTCATGCCCTTGGCCTACACGGGTGGAGGGATTGCACTGTTAGCGCTGTTTTGGGAGGGGGTGAGTATGATGGACGGGAGTAAATGCACTGACGCGGTCTGGGTGCCAGCGGTATTCTTTTTGGTGTTGCCGATTCTCCTGATTGGGTATCGCTGGTTGAGAGGGCACTATAGTAAGCGGTTGATGGCTTGATTTTAGGGTAGCGGAGCTGGGTTGGAATAATTGATAAAGCGGTCAGTCCTTGTTTGGGCGATGAAAAGAAGCTTCGATTCGGAGATTTCCGCCCGCTCCGAATTGGGGCATGATGGTACGTGATGCCTACGGTCTTTTTAAAAACATATGGTTGTCAGATGAACGAGCGGGACACCGAACAGGTGGCCCGACAGTTGTTTGATCGTGGATATACTCGAGCGGCCTCAGAAAAAGAGGCAGACGTGATTCTGTTGAATACTTGTAGCGTGCGAGATCTGGCGGAGCAGAAGGCCTTACGGAAGATGAGTAATCTGCGGGTTTTGCGGAAAGCGAAGCCAGAGGTTGTCTTGGGTTTTCTTGGTTGCATGGCACAGCGGCGCGGGGATTCCTTGGAAAAGGATATGGCAGGCTTGGATCTGGTGGTGGGCACGCAAAAGTTTCATCGGGTAGCAGATCTGGTGGATCAGGCGCGGGAGGCGCGACTGGGCGGACGGCCAAAATTCTTTGCGGAGGTGGGCGAGGAGGAGGGTTCGGAGAAGACAATTCGAGATCACACCTTGGCACCGCAGCAGGTGACCGCTTTTGTCTCGGTGATGCAAGGCTGTGATATGCACTGTTCATTTTGTATCGTGCCGACGACACGAGGGAAGGAGAGGTCTCGCCCGATTGCGGAGATTCTCACAGAAGTGCGGGGTTTAGTGGAGCAGGGGGTAAGGGAAGTTACCTTGCTGGGGCAGATCGTGAATATGTATGGGCGAAGAGAAATTCCGATGGTGGAAGGTAAGAGCGCCTTTGTGCAACTGTTGGAGGAGATGGACGAGGTGGAGGGTTTGGAGCGGATTCGTTTTACATCGCCTCATCCACGTGGGATGAAAGCGGATTTGGTGGGATGTTATGGGAGATTATCGAAGTTATGTGAGCATCTGCATTTGCCTGTGCAATCGGGTTCGGATCGCATTTTGAAGCGGATGGGACGTGGGTACACCGCGGCGCAGTATCGTAAAACGATTGAGGATGTGCGGAGGGCTTGTCCCACGGTTGGGCTGACGACGGATATTATTGTGGGTTATCCTGGGGAGACGGAGGAGGATTTCTTAGCCACGCGAGATTTAATGGAGGAGGTGGGTTTTGATAATGGTTTTATTTTTCGGTATTCCCCGCGGGAAGGGACACGGGCGGTGAGTGAGGCGGGGGAGGAAGTTCCTGAGGCGACCAAGGAGAAATGGAATACGGACTTACTGGAGGTGTTGGATCGGCAAGCGGCGGCGAGCGCAAAGATTCGTGTGGGGTCATTGCAACAAATTCTGGTGGAGGGGCCAAGCAAAACGAACGCCAGTCGCCTGATGGGGCGGACTCGGCAGAACCGCTTAGTGGTTTTCGAGGGTGGTCCGCGGCATGTGGGACAACTGCTGACAGTGCGAATTACTGAATCGACAGGGTTTACGGACTACGCGGATCCGTCCATCCTCGATTAAGGAATTCCTAATGATCTATTCTTTCTCTCTTTCTCAAGTTGCGGTCTGGTTGGGGTTTGGCCTGATCTGTACCCATGCTTGGGGTTTGTTCGATCTGGCGAAAACGACCGAGTGGGCAAAGAGGTTTCCACGTAATGATGTCGCGGGTGGAGTTTTACTTGGGCTGGCAACCGCCTGGGCAGCTTGGCTGGCGGGGACGATTAATCTAATGGAGTACACTAGATTCCGTCCCTTATTCATTCTAGGGGTGATTGGGCTGGGGGTATCGAGCTGGTTGTACGTCAGGGAGTTTATTGCGGTGCGTTCGTTGGGGGTGCTTTGTCTTCTTGGAGCGAATGTTCTGCTGGATGCGGCTTTTCTGAGGGATGATGCGGCCCGTCTGGTGGTGGTGGCATATGCCTACCTGATTATAGTGGAAGGAATGGTGATGGTTGGTGCGCCTTACTGTTTGCGTGATGGGATCGCTTGGGGATTGGCTACGCCGAGGCGGAGTCGGTTCCTGCTTTCGGCAGGATTGATTTTTGGCATTCTCTTGATGGTTTTGGGTGTGTGGGTTTATTAAAAGGGGGCGAGCGGACCGCGGGGATGAGAATACTCGTCGTGCGAGGTGGGGCTCTTGGTGATTTTCTTCTGACTTTGCCCGCGGTGGCGGGGCTTCGCGAAAAGTGGCCTGAGGCGGAGATTGAAATGGTAGTGGCGCGTCGGTTTGGGGAGCTGGTTCTTGGACCCAACGCGGTGAATGCGATCCGACCGATCGACGAACCTAGACTAGCCAGTTTTTACGCTGCAGGAGGCTCGTTGGATAGGAGGTGGGCGGATTATTTTACCGAATTTGATTTAACGATTTCCTATCTTTTCGATCCAGACGGAGTTTTTGCGGCGAACTGGCAAAGGGCAGGAGGGACAGGACAGTATATTTCGCACGATCCGAGAAATCCGGTGGAGGCGGCTTGGCGGCACTTGTGCAAGCCTTTGGCGGAGTTGGGGGTGATGGCGGGAGATGGACGAAGGCTATACGGGACGAGTTTAGTTTGGGCAGAGGGGAAAAAAGAGCGGAGCGATGAACTTCGACTGGTGATTCATCCGGGGAGTGGCGGTAAGAAAAAGTGTTGGCCGCTGGAGGAGTGGTTGCGGGAGTTGGACGGTTTTGATTATCCGTTGCCTTGGGGGGTGACGTGGTTGGCGGGGGAAGCTGAGGATAATCTTTCCCAGAGGTTGCCAGAAAAGTGGCAGAGAGGGCCTCATAGAATCATGCAGAACCGTTCGTTGTCGGAAGTTTTCCGGGTTGTGCAGTCGGCCGATCTTTATTTGGGCCATGATAGTGGGATCAGTCATTTGGCGGCATGGAGCGGGGTGAAGTGCGGTCTGCTCTTTGGCCCGACTGATGCAAAAATCTGGGCACCCGCTGGGGACTGGGTGCAAAGCTGGAGTCGGAGTGGGGAGTGGCCGAAGGAGGGGGAGTGGCGGGATTGGTTTCGAGGGATTCTTGTCGGCGAAGGTGGATGAGGATAAGTTAGCGAGCTTGTTATGATCATTGTACTTCGGCCTAAGACGGAGGAATCCCTCATCACACAAGTGGAGGCGGAGGTGAGGAAACTTGGTTATGAACCAAGGTTGATACGAGGGGAGATTCAGACGGTGATTGCGGCGATTGGAGATGAACGTGGGCATCCTTCGCTGGAGTCTCTGGGGACTTGGCCACAGGTGGAATCGGTTTTGCCGGTACAAAGACGATACAAGCTGGTGGCGCAAGAGGGGCGAAGGAGTGCGAGTGTGGTCGTAGCCAATGGGGTAGGGGTTGGTGGAAAGGAGCCGTTTCGTCTGATGGCAGGGCCGTGCTCGGTGGAATCAGAGGAGCAGATTCTGACGGTGGCTCGGGCGGCGAAGAAGGCGGGGGCAACTTTTTTGCGTGGAGGAGCGTACAAACCGAGGACTTCGCCGTACGAATTTCAGGGTTTAGGCGAGAAGGGGTTGGAACTGTTGGCTTTGGCGAAAAAGGAGACGGGTTTGGGCATCGTGACGGAGCTGCTTTCGGAGAAGCACGTGGAGAAAGTGGCGGCGGTGGCTGATCTTTTGCAAATAGGCGCGCGGAACGCGCAAAACTTTTCCCTTTTGCAAGCGGCGGCGGGTTCGGGGAAGGCGATCATGCTGAAGCGGGGATTGGCGATGAAGGTGGAGGAGTGGTTGATGGCGGCGGAGTACGTGATGAGTGCAGGCAATGGGCAGGTGATTCTGTGTGAGCGTGGAATTCGGACGTTTGAGACGGGGATGCGGAACACGTTGGATTTGGGAGCAGTGGCGCTGGCGAAGAGGGAGAGTCACTTACCCGTGGTTGTAGATCCGAGTCAGGGAGCGGGTCGGGTGGATCTGGTGATCGCCTTAAGTCGGGCGGCCGTGGCGGTAGGGGCGGATGGGTTACTGGTGGAGGTGCATCCGCATCCTGCGGAGGCAAAGAGTGATGGTCAGCAGCAATTGGATTTGGCGGGTTTGAATCTTTTGGTAGAAGAGATTGCGCCGCACGTGAAGGCGATGGGAAGGGCCGGATGAAGGAGAAAAAAAACAGATTAGGAGCCCAGAAAGTTCTGGTGATTGATGACGAGGCGGACGTGGCCTACTCCTTTCAACGGGTTTTGGCTGAGGAGCCAGTGGAGGTGGTGGGGGTGACGAGTGGGGTAGAGGGCTTGAAGCAGTTACGGAAGCAAAAGGTTGATCTTGTGCTATTGGATGTGCGAATTGGGGAAGAGGACGGGCTGGAAATATTTAGGCAACTAAGAAAAGAGCATCCGAGGCAGTTGGTCATTGTGATGACGGCGCATGGGACGGCGCAAACGGCGATTGAGGCGATGAAGTTGGGTGCATTCGATTATATTTTAAAGCCGTTTGACGTGCCGGAGCTTTTGGCGACTTTGCGCCGAGGATTACAAACAGCGGCCTCGATGCAGGAGTTAGTGGCTGGAGAAGGAAAAAAGGCGACAGCTGAAATTGGGGCAGCTCCTGGGTTGATTGGGACTTCCCCCGCTATGCAAAAAATCTACAAATTAGTGGGGCAAGTGGCGCGATCGGATGCGGCGGTCCTTTTGCTGGGGGAGAGTGGCACGGGCAAGGAGTTGGTGGCGCGGGCGATTTATGCGAATAGCTTGCGGGCGGCGCGACCCTATGTAGCGATCAACTGCGCGGCGATTCCTGATACCTTACTGGAGAGTGAGTTGTTCGGGCATGAGCGGGGAGCGTTTACGGGGGCGTTGACCCAGAGGATTGGAAAATTTGAGAGAGCGGATGGCGGAACTATCTTTTTGGATGAGATTGGGGATATGCCCTTGGGGTTGCAGGCGAAGTTGTTGCGAGTTTTGCAGAATGGGGAATTTCAGCGGCTAGGCGGGGATCAGACCTTACGGACGCAGGTAAGGGTGATTGCAGCAACGAATAAGGATTTGTCTGCGATGGTAAAGGAGAAGAGCTTTCGTGAGGATTTGTATTATCGGATCAACGTGGTGCAAATTCAGCTACCTCCTTTACGGGAGCGATCGGCGGATGTGTTGCCTTTAGCGGAGCATTTCTTGACGAGGAGTGCCAAGGAGAGAGTTCTAATATTTTCAGCGGCGACGAAGAAAGTGATGCAAGCCTATGGTTGGCCTGGAAATGTGAGAGAGTTGGAGAATGCGGTGACCCGAGCGGTGGTCTGTGCGGCGGCGGAAGCGATTGAGCCAGGGGATTTGCCGCCCGAGGTAGCGGGTCAGATTGTGCCCTCCGCGGGGATTAGGGGGGGAGATTGGTGGGAACAGATTCGTGGGGAGGCGGGTGTAGCCGGGGACTTGCTGGCGGCGGGTGAAAAGATGTTGGTGGAGCGGGCGTTGGGGGAGGCGAATGGTAATGTGAAGCGGGCGGCGGAGATATTAGGGGTAACTCGTGCGGCATTGCGGACGCGGGTGACCCGATATGCGTTATCCGTGAATGACTAGGTTAAGAAACTAACTTCCCTAAAGCTTTTGGGAGCGGACAGGTAAAGAGAAGTTCTTGTTTGCTGAGGGGATGGGGGAAGCGCAAGAAGCAGGAGTGAAGGCCGAGGCGTTTTGCGGGATCGGTTTTCGCTCCATATTTTTCGTCACCAACAATCGGGCAACCGACGGCAGAGAGTTGAACGCGGAGTTGATGGCGGCGTCCAGTTTCGAGGGTGAGTTCAACGAGGGAGCGGTGGCGGTTTTTCTTGAGAAGCCGATAGTGGGTGACGGCGTGACGGGTGAGAGTGGAGGCAGGGCGAATAAAAACCTTAAAGGGATTGGACTCGTCGAGATCAGATTCGAATGTACCAGTTTCTTGAGGGAGATGGCCCTCGACGACCGCTTCGTACTTTTTTTCGAAGGTATCCCAGTTCTTCTGTAGGGCCTCTTTAGCTTCAGGGGTTTTCGCGAAAACCATCAAGCCTGAGGTTTCGCGGTCGAGTCGATGGACGATCCAGACGCGTTCTTTCGATCGGGTGTGAGATTGACGGAGATAATCGGTGAGTTGGAAGTAGGCGGTCTTTTCGGGTTCGGCTTCGCTGGCGATACTGAGAAGGTTGGTGGGCTTCTCGATGACGAGGAGGGAGGCGTCCTCGAAGAATATCTTAATGCCAGAGGGAAGGGTAGTTTTTGGAATGGCAAAGCGATCGGAGCGGATGGAGACGGTATCGCCGATGGCGAGAGGATGATTGAACTGGGATACTGGGCGACCGTTGACGGTGACGGCTTGGAATTTGAGCCAGGTACGGATCTGCTTCTTTTTCTCATCGGGCCAAGCGGAGAACATCTGTTCGAGAAGAGGTCCTGGTTGAGAAATAAGGAACGGATTCGGCATAGAGCAAGCTTGGAGGAAAAAGGGTGCGATGGGAATGTTTGGAGATTGGTCGAAAAGGGGGAAAGGGGTAGGGTTTGGGGATGAGAATTCTTTTTCTGGGTGATGTGGTGGCGGAGTACGGCCGTGAGGCGGTGCGGGACGGGATGCCACGATTGATTGAGGAGTTTGCCCCGGATTTTATCGTGGTGAACGGGGAGAATGTGGCAGGGGGAAACGGAATTACGCCGAAGCTGGCCTACGATATTTTTCGGGCGAAGGTGGATGTGATTACTTTGGGGGATCACTGCTGGGATCAGAGGGAGATTATGGGTTTCTTTGCGGAGGAGCCGCGGTTGATTCGGCCTTTTAACTTTCCCGCGTCCTGCCCAGGGAAAGGTTCGATCGTGGTGACGGGAAATGGCAAGAAGCTGGGGGTGGTCAATGCGATGGGTCGAACTTTTATGAAGGCGAATGTGGATAATCCTTTTCTGATGATGGATCCGATTTTGGAGGAGCTGCGGCAAGAGACAAAGGTGATCCTGGTGGATTTTCATGCGGAGACGACTTCGGAGAAAATTGCCTTTGGGCATGCGTTGGACGGAAAAGTATCGGCGGTGGTGGGCACGCATACCCATGTGCAGACAGCGGATGAGAAGGTGTTGGCGGGGGGAACGGCTTACATTACGGATGTGGGGTTTTGTGGGGCACACGATTCGGTGATTGGACGGGAAAAAGGTTTTATCGTGGATCGATTTAGGACATTGATGCCAGTAAAGATGCATCTAGCGACGGCGGGAGTGCAGTTGGACGGGGTGGTGATCGATGTGGATGAGGAGACGGGGAAGGCAACCGCAATTCAGAGGATTCAACGACCGAAGTGAATCGGGTAGAGCCGCTGACGGTATCTGCGTTGACGGCGCAGATTAAGGAGATCTTAGAGGATCAGGTGGGAGAGGTGTCGGTGACAGGGGAGATTTCGAACTTACGGCAGCAATCATCGGGCCACTACTATTTCACCCTGAAGGATGAGGGGTCCCAGATTCCTTGTGCTCTGTTTAAGGGGTCGGCTGGGCGGTTGGCGGTGGCTCCGAAGGATGGAGCGAAGGTGGTGGTGGAGGGGGAAGTATCGGTCTATGCGCCTCGGGGGGCGTATCAGTTGATCGTGAGAAATCTCAAGCCGGTGGGGAAGGGAGATTTGCACCAGCGGTTTGAGGAGTTGAAGCGAAAGTTGCAGGATGAGGGATTGTTTGAGGAGGCGCGCAAGAGGCCGATTCCTGAATATGTGGAAAGGGTGGGAATTATCACGAGTCCGACGGGGGCGGCGGTGCGCGATGCGATTCATGTTTTGCAGAGAAGGTGCCCTCGGGTTCAGTTGACGGTATTCGGAGTAAAGGTGCAGGGGGAGGGGGCGGCGGAGGAGGTAGCGGAGGCAATTTGGGAAATGGGGAGGAGGGATTTTGATGTGCTACTGGTGGTGCGTGGTGGGGGGAGTTTGGAAGATTTGTGGGCGTTCAATGAGGAGGTGGTGGCGCGGGCGGTGGTGGCGAGTCCGATTCCGGTGATCAGTGGGGTGGGGCATGAGACGGACTTTACGATTTGCGATTTTGTGGCGGATATGAGGGCGCCGACTCCTTCGGCGGCGGCGGAGATGGTGAGTCGGCCTGATGTGGATTGGGTTGAGGAGTTGCGGGCGTGGAGGGATCGGTTGGGGGAGGCGGCGGTGGATTTCTTGGAGGAGAAGAGGAGGAGGTTGGGAGATTTGGCGGGGAGCTATGTTTTTCGAGAACCGCGAAAGATGGTCGAGATGAGTGGGCAGAGGGTGGATGAGTTGGCAGTGCAGTTAATGCGCGGGTTGGAAAGCGGATGGCGATATCGAAAGCAGTATGCGGAAGGTTTGTTGGGGCGATGGGCAGCGCTGAAGCCCGAGCGGAGGTTAAGGGAGTTGTCTTTGCGGGTGCAGGCGGCGGCGGACCGATTACGAGCGATGGGGCCAGAGGAGACGCTGAAGAGGGGGTATGCGCTGGTGCAGACGGCTGAGGGGAAATTGGTTCGAAATGTTGAGCCCGCAAGGAGGCTTGGGGACTTGGTTGTGAGGTTTTCAGATGGAAAACTAGAGGTCAAAGTTAAGGGGAAATGATTGGTGAGATTATGAAGGACGATGGATGAGAGGTTATG
>CAMCNF010000026.1 GCA_945876115.1 Verrucomicrobia subdivision 6 bacterium
AGGGGTGCCGGGTTTGGGGGTGTGGTTGGGGGCGGGAGGGGCGGGGATTCTGGTGGCGGTTTTGGAGGAGTTTTTCTTTCGGGGGGTATTGGGGTTGGCTTGGTGGAGGGCGATGGGGGGGCAAAGGGTGGGGTGGCTGGTGGGGGTGGGGGCGGTGGTCTTTGCGGGGGCGCATTTTCTGCGGCCGGTGCCGGGGACTGAGGTGGGTTGGGAGGCTGGCTTTTTGGCATGGACCCGATTGGAGCTGTGGGCTGGCGCGGTGAATCCCTGGAAGTTGGGCGGGCTTTTTGTAGCAGGATTGATTTTGGGAAGAATGGCCTGGGCGCAGGGAACACTCGCGGGGCCGATCGGTTTACATGCGGGATGGGTCGCAGGATGGAAGATTGCGGAAGTCGCCTGGCCAAAAGTACCGCAAGCGACCGCGGGTTGGTGGGGTCCATCTTTAGAAGCGGGACCCTTGCCGTTTTTCGTTCTGCTGGTTTTCGCTCTGGCGCTTTGGGGGCGTCCGATCCTTGCGCGTCTGGATTGAAGCGGTTCGAGGTTTGATTTTTCCGATCGGCCGACCCCCTCGGCCTTGGGCGCGGCTGGTGCGGCCCTTCTGCGAGCGGTGCGCGGAACCTTTTTCGCGAAGCGCCCCTGGAGAATTTCTTTGTGCGAACTGTCTCGATCGCCACTGGTCTTTGGGTCGATTGCGGGCGTCCTATCGAGCAGTGGGGGTGGTGCGGGAAACGATTTTACGTTTTAAGTATGGGCGGGAGTACGCCGTGCGCCCATGGCTGGGTCGATGGATGCGGGATGGGTTTCGTCAGCACTACGCGGGGGAATCGTGGGATGCGTTGATACCCGTTCCTTTACATGCGGAGCGGAGAAAAATTCGCGGATTTAATCAGAGTGCGGAGATCGCCCGTTGGCTCGGGGCGCAGGTCAAAATTCCCGTGGTGGAGGGCTTGGTGCGGGTTCGACCTACCCTTTCTCAAGCACGGTTAAAGCGAGCGGAACGGCTACGCAATTTGCGGGGTGCCTTAGACTTGGCACCTGGGTTTGACCCTCGGGGACAGCGATTGCTACTCTGTGATGATGTCTTTACCACAGGGGCAACGGCGGATGCATGTGCCAAGGTTCTGCAAAAAGCGGGAGCCGCGGAAGTGGCTGCGCTGGCAGTAGCCCGCGGATAGAGAAATAATTTATGGCTGTATTTGAACGAAGAAAATATGAACCGCGTAAAGAGACAAAGGCCCGAGCTAAGGGGATTCCGGGAGGATTGTGGACAAAATGCCCTGGGTGTGCGGAGGTGGTCTATCAGCAGGAGCTGGAAAAGAATCTCCACCTTTGCCCGAAGTGTGGGCATCACTTTCCGATTGGGGCACGGGAGAGATTGGTCTCGGTTTGTGATGGTGGGCGATTTATCGAGCTGGACGCGAAGATGGAGGCGGTCGATGTTTTGCAGTTTAAGGGAGTGGCCAGCTACACGAGTAAGCTGAAGACGAACCGCAAAAAAACGGGGCTTAAGGATGCGATTATTTCAGGCACGGGAACGATTGGCGGGCGGGCGGTCTCCTTGGCGGCCTTAGAGTTCGCTTTCTTAGGGGGGAGCATGGGGGCGGTGGTGGGAGAGAAGGTGACGCGAACGATTGAGCGCGGATTGGAAAAGAAGATGCCGGTGATTGTTTTTTCGGCTTCGGGGGGGGCGCGGATGTACGAGGGAATGTTTAGTTTGATGCAGATGGCTAAAACAAGCGGGGCCTTGGCCCGACTTAGCGCGGCCGGATTGCCCTTCTTTTCTGTTCTGACGAATCCAACGATGGCTGGAGTCATGGCTAGCTTTGCTTCTTTGGGGGATTTTATTTTAGCAGAACCGAAAGCGATGATCGGATTTGCGGGGGCTCGAGTCATCCGGGAGACGACCCAACAGGAGTTGCCTAAGGGGTTTCAGACCTCCGAATTTCTGCACGAGCGTGGCTTGATTGATATGATTGTCCCCCGACCCCAAATGAAGGAGATGCTGGCACGTCTCCTCGGCTACCTCTGAAACATCCTAATCCTGTCGCTCAGCTGGAGAGGGAGTGCGCTGCGGGGATTCAGCCAGGCCTACGCCGGATGCGAACTCTGCTAGAAGCTCTGGGCCATCCCGAGCGGGGACTGAATTTTATTCATCTGGCGGGAACGAATGGGAAGGGCTCGACGGCGGCGGCCTTGGACGCAATTTTGCGCGAGGCGGGTTTTTTCCCTGGGCTCTACACGTCGCCTCATTTGCTGGAGTACGCGGAGCGGTTCCAGGTGGGGGGTCGGCCCGTTTCTCAGAAGATTCTGCACCGGAATCTGAAGCCCATCCTACGGTGGATTCGGCGAATGCCGCGGGCGGATCGGCCGACTTTCTTTGAAGCGACGACGGCATTAGCGCTAAAAATATTTCGCGATTGTCAGGTGGATTTCGTGGTGTGGGAAACGGGGTTGGGTGGAAGGCTGGATGCGACGAATCTGGTGCGACCTGAACTTTGTCTTTTGACTTCGTTGGGCAAGGATCACGAGGAGATTTTGGGTGAGGGGTGGGCACGCATCGGGGCGGAGAAAGCGGGTATTCTAAAGTGGGGAGTGCCGGTTTTTTCCGCGCCTTGGCCACCCCAAGCGGAAAAAGTTCTTGCGGCAAAAGTAAAACAGTTGAGATGTTTTTGGCGGGTGGTGGCCCCTTTGGAGAGAACGGCCGATCGGTTGCCTTTGCTCGGCGCGCACCAGAGGCAGAACTTGGCCTTGGCGGTAGCGGCAGCACGGTACCTGGGCTTTCCTGATCGGATCATCGGCAGAGGATTGGCGCGGACTCGCTGGCCTGGGCGGTTTTTCCTTTGGCAAAAAAATCCGAGGATCGTGGTCGATGGGGCCCACAATGAGGAGGGGGTCCGGGCCGCATGCCAGACGTGGAGAGAGGTCTACGGGGGTGCGCCTGGGCGGGTGATTTTTGGTTGCCTTCGAGATAAGCCAGCGGATCGGATGCTGGCGCAAATTCGGCGTGCTCGGACGGAGCTTTGGGGGGTAGCTCTGCAGGATGCAAGAGGTTCGGATCTCCTTGGCTGGGGGGTGAGGCCGTCCCGCTATTTTTCGAATGTGAAAGAAGCGCTAGAGGCGAATTCGACCAACCCAGTACGAGGGGGAACTTTGATTTTGGGTTCCTTGGTCTTGGCGGGAGCTGTGCTAGCGGTGGGGCAGGATGGGGCCCCCTAGGTAAGGACTTTGGGCAACATTAGAGCGTCTTGGTTTTGAGATACTTTTTTCTTATAGGAGCGGAGGGATTTTGACAGTCGAGGCGCTTGGGAGCATTTTGTTCTTAGCGCTCTCACCGTAATCCGATGACTTCCTCATGAATAAAGAAATACTACGAATGACCCAATCCTCGATTGGGCGAAAGTGGATCGTGGCGGTGACGGGGGTACTGATGATCGGTTTTGTAGTGGTGCATATGACAGGGAACCTGCAGATGTTCGCTGGCACGCCCGACAAGATTAATGGCTACGCCCATTTGCTGAAATCGTATCCATTGGTGCTGTGGTCTTTTCGATTGGGCTTATTGGCGACGGCCGCTCTGCATATCTGGGGGACAATTTCTTTGGCTAGGGAAAATCGGATGGCCAAGCCTGTGGGGTATGCGGTGGCGGGGAGAAAATCCCGTTTACAGGTGACTCTGACCAGCGTGACGATGGTGATTAGTGGAAGTATTTTATTGGGGTTTATTATTTTTCATCTTCTGCATTTCACCGCCCAGATGGTTGATCGTTCTTATGCCAGCATGGAAACGGTGGTGGGTGGGGTGACGATGCCCGATGTTTACCGGATGGTGGTGACAGGCTTTTCTAAGCCATGGATCAGCCTCTTTTATGTGGTGGCGATGGGGCTACTTTTTTCCCATTTGCGGCATGGTGCGGCCAGTGTCTGGCAGACCTTCGGATTGCGAGATCGGAATTCGGCGCAGTTAATCGAGATGGGTTCTTGGATATTGGCGGCGGTGCTTTTTTTCGGATTTAGCTCCATTCCACTGGCAGTTCTTTTGGGAGTTCTTAAATTGTGAAACTCGACGCTCGAATTCCTGCGGGGCCATTGGCGGAGAAGTGGACGCGCTTTAAGTCGAATGTTCGACTGGTCAGTCCTGCGAACAAGAGGAGGTACGAAGTGATTGTGGTAGGGACGGGGTTGGCGGGGGCCTCGGCGGCGGCCAGTTTGGCGGAGTTGGGTTATCAGGTGAAATCTTTCTGTTTCCAAGATAGTCCGCGGCGGGCTCATTCGATTGCGGCGCAGGGTGGGATCAATGCGGCCAAGAATTATCAGAATGACGGGGATTCAGTGCGCAGGTTGTTTCAAGACACAATCAAGGGCGGGGATTTCCGTTCGCGGGAAGCGAACGTGCATCGGTTAGCTGAAGTGAGTGTAAATATTATTGATCAGTGCGTCGCTCAGGGGGTGCCGTTTGCTCGAGAGTATGGGGGGATGCTGGCCAATCGGTCGTTCGGCGGGGCGCAGGTATCGCGGACTTTTTATGCGCGGGGGGCAACAGGCCAGCAGCTTCTTTTGGGAGCTTATCAGGCGCTGAGTCGCCAGATTGGATTAGGCAAGGTCACGATGATGCCGCGCCATGAGATGTTGGATCTGGTGGTGGAGGAGGGGCAGGCCAAAGGAATTGTTACGCGTCATCTGGTCACGGGCGAGTTGAAGACCCATGCGGCTGATGCGGTCCTGCTTTGCACGGGGGGATACGGCAATGCCTATTACCTCTCGACCTATGCGCGGGGATCGAATGTGACGGCGACGTGGCGGGCGCACCGGCGCGGGGCGCTTTTTTCTAATCCTTGTTTCACTCAGATTCATCCGACCTGCATTCCGGTGACGGGGGAGTATCAGTCCAAGTTAACTTTGATGTCGGAATCATTGCGCAACGATGGTCGTTGCTGGGTGCCGAAGGCCAAGGGGGAACAGAGGGCGGCGGTGGCGATTCCGGAGGGGGAGCGGGACTACTTTTTGGAGAGGCTATATCCCAGTTATGGGAATCTTGCGCCGCGGGACATTGCTTCGCGAGCGGCGAAGCGGGTCTGTGACGAAGGGCGCGGAGTGGGTCCTACGGGATTAGGAGTTTATCTGGATTTCTCCGAAGCGATTGGGCGATTGGGCGAGTCCACGGTGCGGGAGCGGTATGCGAATCTTTTTGCGATGTACCATGAGATCACGGGGGAGAGTGCTTACGAATCGCCGATGCGGATTTTTCCTGCGGTGCACTACACGATGGGCGGGTTGTGGGTGGATTACCATTTGATGAGTAATGTCCCTGGGCTATTTGTTTTGGGCGAAGCGAACTTTTCCGATCACGGTGCCAATCGGTTGGGGGCGAGTGCCTTGATGCAGGGATTGGCGGACGGGTACTTTGTTTTGCCCTACACGATTGGGGATTATCTTTCCCAGCAGAAGCCGCGGGGCGAGAAGACGGATGGGCCAGCCTTCCAAGAAGCGATGGGTGCGACTCAGGCGCGAACGAAGAAATTACTGGGGGTGAATGGGCGTAAACCGGTGAGTGAGTTTCATCGAAAACTAGGCAAAACTCTTTGGGATACGTGTGGGATGAGTCGGACCAAGAAGGGCTTGGAGGAGGGTTTGGCTATTTTGGGAGGGTTGCGAGAAGAGTTCTGGAAAGATGTGAAGGTGCCGGGTTCGGGGGCTGATCTAAATCAGTCGTTAGAAAAAGCGGGGCGTGTAGCCGATTTTCTTGAATTGGGAGAGTTGATGTGTCGCGATGCCCTGGAGCGGGAGGAATCGTGTGGGTGCCATTTTAGGGAAGAGCATCAGACGTCGGACGGGGAGTGTGCGCGCAAGGATGCGGAGCACTCTTACGTTTCCGCTTGGGAATTTAAAGGGGAGGGGAAGCCGGAAGTTCGGCATACGGAGCCGTTGAGCTTTGAGGAACTGGCCTTGGCGACGAGGAGTTACAAATGAAGCTACATCTTCGCGTCTGGCGACAAGCGAGTCGGCAAAGCGAAGGGGGCTTTGTCACTTACGAAGCGGACGGATTAACTCCGAACATGTCATTTTTAGAGATGCTCGATGTGGTCAATGATCGATTGACGAAAGAGGGGCAAGAACCGATCGCCTTTGAGCATGATTGCCGAGAGGGAATCTGCGGATCGTGTGCCATGGCGATTAATGGGGAGCCCCATGGGCCGAATGCGGGGGCGACGACTTGCCAGGTTTATTTGCGTTCGTTTCGGGATGGGCAAACTTTGACGGTGGAGCCTTGGCGGGCGAAGGCTTTTCCTGTGATCAAGGATTTGGTGGCCGATCGGTCAGCTTTTGATCGGATCATTCAATCGGGCGGTTTTGTTTCGTTGGGCACAGGGCAAGCGCCCGATGCTAATGCGATTCCTATTGGCAAGGGGATAGCGGAAAAAGCATTTGATGCCGCGCACTGCATCGGTTGTGGGGCTTGTGTGGCGGCCTGTCGGAACAGTTCGGCGATGCTGTTTGTCGCCGCCAAGGTCTCCCATTTAGGGTTGTTGCCGCAGGGGCAAACCGAGAGAAAGCAGCGGGTGCAAAAAATGGTGGCGGCGATGGATGCGGAAGGTTTTGGGAACTGCTCGAATCAGTATGCCTGCGAGGCGGTCTGCCCGAAGCAGATCTCGGTTGAGATGATCGCGAGAATGAATCGGGATTATGCGATTGCGGTAGTCGATAAGATCTAGATCGAGAAGTAGGGGTGCCCTGAAGTGGGGCGAGAAGATGTTATTTTCCGCCGCCGCCAGGAATGCCTGAGCCCCCTTCCCAAGAGGCGGGCTTGTTCCAAGGGAGGGAGTTCACGCTTTGTTCGTCCTTGGGGGTGCCGTCCGCATTTTTACCGCTACTGCTGGAGGCGCAGGCGGAAAGTAGGAGGAGCGAGGCGAGGGAGAAAAGGGCGAAGAGAGTGTGTTTCATGGGACCCTTAGTAGACGACTTGGTCCCCGACTTCGAGGGCGCTGGCTGGAGTGCCAGGGAGGACATCGGCGACAGAAGTCTGGGCGTCGACCGTGACTGTCTTAATTTTTCCAATCATTTTTTCGCCACGATAGATGACCATAGTGAGACCCTCGACGAGTTGGTCATTTTTACCGAGGTCGAGGATGACGAAATTCCAGGTGGGGTTCACTGCGACGATCTTACCTGAGAGGGAGATGGATTTTGCGCTTCCAGGCTTGGTCATTTCTACTTCGGTGCGGAGTTTTTTTAGTTCGAGATCGAGTTTCTCTTTGGCGGAGTTGAGGATTTTGTTTTCCGATTCCGAGACCTTCATTTTTTCTGAGAGATCATTGAGTTCGGTGAAGAGCTCGGCAGGTTTCTTGCCTTTGAGCTCGTCGGTATAGGCTTGCAGTTGCTCAGCGGTGAGGGTGAGTTTGGAGTTGGTTGATTCGAGGTCCGTCTTGGTGGTGGTGAGATCTTTGGTTAGTTTATCGGCGGTGAGACTAAGTTCCTGATTTTTGGCTTGGGCTTCGGTCAACTCGCCTTTGGTTTTTTCTTCGGAGGCCTTAGTTAGTTTGAGGTCTTCGCTGGTCAGCCCCCATTTTTCGCCAGCAGAGGAGATGGTGGCGGCGGGTTCCGCCTCGTTTTCCATAAAGTTACCAGTGTAGGGCAAGCCGAGGGCGGTGAATTTTCCGCTAGTCAGGCTGGTTTCCACGGCGCGGAGTTGGTTGGCAAACTGAGTTTTTTTGGTCATGACCATAAAGGCCAAGGCGGCAGTGGCGAGGGAAAGGCCGACTGATCCCCCTAAGCTAAGTTTTCCTGCAATAGTCATATAGGTCGTTGGGACTGACATTCGTCTCTCTAAACGATTTCCCAAGGCGATTTGTCTGCTTTGTTGTTGAGTTATTGGCGAGACTGCGAATTCATGTGAATTTCTTTTTTCGGTACTGGGTGATGGATTCGGATAGTTCTTGGCCGGCGGCGCGTAATTCGTCGCGGAGCCAGTCGGGCGAGAAGCCAAAGGCGCCAAGGGATTCTACGGCGGTCATTTCCGCGTGGTCGGCGGTGACCACGCCGATTTCCCCTTGGGTGGCGTAGGCTTGGGCGATTCGTTCGATGATGCTGTCGGCGGTTTGGCCGGCGGAGGCGTAAAGGATGGCGAGGGATCCGCGTCGGGTTTCTTCCTTGCCACCAGCTTGGCCATCAAAAACGAGGGTTACGCGCCAGCGTCCTGAGTCGTGGAGAGTGGAGAGGCGGCGGATGAGTTCTTGGCGTGCGGAGGTGGGGCGGGAGTCGTGCTGGGTACGGAGTTCGGGCCAAGCGTGAAGGACGCTGTGCCCGTCGACGAGAAGGTATCGGGCTGCGGGGTCCGGAGAGGGCCGCGCAACAGGGTTCATCCCGCGGTAGGCTTGGGAGTCTTGGCGGCGGCCTTGGCTTTAATCTTTTTGCGTTTTAGATAACGCAAACGGCGGCGCTTCTTTAAAATGGCGTTGTAAGGTTTTCCCATAAGAGGAAATGGTGGAGGGGGAGTGGGTCCGGGTCAAGGGTGGACCCACGGTTTGCCAAAATTCTTTGGTGAGGCCATAGTCGGGGATGGTTTGGGCTATTCTTCTTTTGGTGGGAGCGACGCTTTTTCGGTGCCTTCGGCCGTGGGTTGGTGGGCCAGAGAATTTTGCGCCGTTGGCGGCGTTAGCTCTTTGCGGATCGCTTTATCTTCCTCGTCCGTGGAGTTGGGCGGGTCCGCTCTTCGCGTTGCTGATTTCCGATATTTTTTTAAATCTGCATTACGGGGTAGAGGGAGTGACAGAGACTACCTTGGCGGCGGGCGGGGCTTATCTGCTGATCAGTGCGATGGGGGTGCAATTGGCTCGGCGTCCTTCGGCTTGGTTGTGGCTGGGGGGATCGTTGGGGGCTTCCTTGCTTTTCTATTTTGTGACAAACACGGCAGCGTGGTGGGGCTTACTCGCCTACGATAAGAGCTGGGCGGGGTGGATTCAGGCTTTGACCACGGGGCTGCCGGGATATCCGCCGACTTGGACATTCTTACGGGCTTCGGTGATTTCGGATCTCCTCTTTACAGTGCTCTTTGTTGGCGGGGTGGAGTGGTCAGCCCGAAAATTCCCAGGGAAGGTTTCGTCGATTCTCTGGGCGCAGCGGGCTGGTTGAGGTGGGTTTAACTTTGCGGATCGCGGTGATCGCAGATACGCACGGTCGATTGCCGTCTTTTTTGATGGAGGCGATTGTGGGGGCGGATGAGATTTGGCATTTGGGTGATGTTTGCGAGGAGGGGACATGGCAAGCGGTGGAGCAGGTGGGACCTCCTGCGTTGGTGGTGCGGGGAAATCAGGATGCGAATTCCGCGTGGCCGATAAGTTTAGATTTGGAGCGATTGGGGCATCGGTTTCACCTTTTACATATTCCGCCTTCGTCGGCGCCTCTTGGGGTGAAGTTTCTTTTGCATGGGCACACCCATGTGCCGAGGGATCAGATGGTGGAGGGGGTGCGGTTTTTGAATCCTGGCTCTGCAGGGTTAGCGAATAAAGGAGCTCCGAGATCGTTTGCTTGGCTGGAGTTGAGGAAGGGGGTGGAGCCGGTCTTTCGGTTGGTGGGGGGAGGGGTCGAAGGCTCCGCGATTAGTAAATTTTGATTTCGTATTGAAGAAGGGAAATTCGCGGGGGGATGTTGGGGGGTTGTAGAGGTCAGGCGCTAGCGCTGAGGAGGGAATCGAAGTCGCTGAGGGAATCTACATCGGGGTGAGTGGGGGAGTAGTGGCGTTCGAACTGTTGGACAACGCCGTCGACGCCGCAGGCGAGCAGGCCGAAGCGGCGGCGGATACAGCGGACGAGGAAGGGGTTAAAACTGTAAAATCCGGAGAAGATTTTCTGGTTGAATTCTGTTGATTGATTGGACTGTTTACAGAAGAGGATGGCGTGAATGTCTGGGCTATCGAAAAGCACGACCCAGTAGCGGGCAATGGTTGGATGGAAGATGGGCACGAAGTCGATTTGGCGGGAGTGGGTGGGGGGGTTGCCTTCGGCCCAGACTCGGACGGTGTCGAGGCTCGAGGCCAGAGCGCTGTAGCGTTCGCGTTGAGGGGTAAAATTACTGAAGTTTTGGAAGGTGGAGATGAGTTCGCCTTCGGCGGTATCGAGAGCAACGTCTTCGATGGCGTGGCTAACGGCGAGCATGGCTTCGTGATTGAAGAGGTGGGTGACATCGGCCGTGGGGAGGACGACAGCGTCGGAGAGTTTGGTGGAGCGGCACTTCGGAGAGGAAGGCATCGATTGGTGTTTTTTAGTTTTAAGGTAAGGATTAAGGAAGTTTTGAAATTGCCTGCCCGAGTGTTTCTCATGTGAAGTTCGACAAATCATATATGAATTATTCAAACTGCCATGAATGAGCGGGTATGCAAGTGGCTGGATTGCAGAATGGGTACATCTTATTTCTTGAGAGCGGGAGTGGGGATGACTCGGTCGAGAAGCTTGGCGGAGGAGAGAACGCCGGGGACCCCTGCGCCAGGATGGGTGCCTGCGCCGCAAAGGTAGAGTCCGCTGACATCTTCGGAGACATTGTGGGGGCGGAACCAGGCGCTTTGGGTGAGGATGGGTTCGAGTTGGAAGGCGGAGCCGTGGTAGGCATCGAGCCGGGATTCGAAATCGCGAGGGGTGAAGATAAGTTTACTGACGAGGTGTTTACGCAGGTCCGGGACGATGGTTTTTTCTAAGGCGGTAAGAATACGATCGGCGTAGCCCTCTTTTTCCTTTTCCCAATCGATTTTGTCGCCGGGGGAGCCGAGATGAGGGACGGGGGAGAGGACGTAGAAGCACTCGTGGCCTGGGGGGGCGAGGGAAGGATCGGTGCGAGTGGGAGCGTGAAGATAGAGAGAGAAGTCCTCCGCCAAAATTTGGTTTTTGAAGATATCGTCGAGCAGGCCTTTGTAGCGTGGTCCGAGCCAGATGGTGTGGTGGGCGAGATCGGGGTAGGTGCGGTTGGTGCCGAAATAGATCAGAAAGAGGGACATGCTGTAGCGCATTTTTTCTAATTTTCGATCGGTCCATTTGCGGCGAGCGGAGGGAGAAACTTTTTTGCGGTAGAAGTTGGCCACATCGGCGTTGGAGACGACGACCTTAGCATGAAGAGTTTCGCCAGAACGGAGGCGGACACCGACTGCGGCGCCGTTTTCGACGAGGAGTTCGTCGACGGGAGAGTTCAGGCGGAGTTTTCCACCCAGATCTTCCAAGAGTTTGACGAGGGCCTGAACGAGTGCGCCGGTGCCCCCCATGGCAAAGTGGACCCCCCATTCACGCTCGAGGTAGTGGATCATGGCGTAGATGGAGGAGGACTGAAAGGGGTTGCCGCCGACGAGTAGAGGGTGGAAGGAGAGGACTTCGCGTAGGCGTTGGCTCTGGACGTGGCGAGAGGCCATCTGCCAGACGGAGCGATCGGAGCGGAGGCGGATGAGGTCGGGAGCGACGCGGAGCATGTCGGTAAAACTTGAGAAAGGCTGGTCGGCAAGTTCGACGAAGGCTTTTTGAAAAATGGCGTGGGTTTCCCCAACGAAGTTGCGGTAGCCTTCGAGGTCGCTGGGGAAATGGTGGCGGACTTGGGCTTCCATTTCCGCTTGGTTGCCGGTGTATTCGAAGGATTGGCCGTCGTGCCAAGCGATTCGGTAGAAGGGTTTGCAGGGGACGATTTGGACGTAGTCGGAGGTTTTTTTTCCTGCGAGGGCGAAGAGTTCGTCGAGGAGGAAGGGGGCGGTGAGGATGGTGGGACCGGCGTCGTAGGTGAATCCTTTGTCGCTGAAGACGGAGGCGCGACCGCCGGGTTGTTCGAGGGCTTCAAGGAGGGTGACATCGTAGCCGCGGGCTTGGAGGCGAACGGCGGATGCCAGTCCGCCGAAGCCTGAGCCGATGACGAGGGCGGGGGGGCGAGTGAGAGCGATCATGGAGAGATCAATTTTAGGCAGGGCCACCGAAGGAGGCAAAGTCGTCGAGGTCGAGGACATCGAACCAGGTGGTGATGTCTTCGCGTTTTGGGTTAGCGGTTTTTTGATAGCTGTTGAGGCGCTCGCGTTGGTCGATGGAGGCGGGGGCGCGTCGGTTCATGAAGTCGGACCAAGCTTCGATTTCCTGGCCGCTTCGGGGATGTTTCTGATTTTTCTCGATCCAGCGGAGAATTTCTCCATCGCCCGAGCCGCGAGCGACCTGTTTTTTGAGGGAGAGGGCATTGATCCCTGCAAATTTGAGGAAGTATTGATCGAGGGGGCAGTTGTAGTTGTATTCGCCGTTCTCTTTGAGAAGAGCGGCGCGACATTTGTCGAGGACTCGTGGGAGGAGGACATAGCCACCGAGGCGGACCCGAGGGCTGCGGGGAGGTTGGCGTGTGAGGTTGGGGGCAGATAATTTGGGCATGCAAGACAATGCCTTGATTGGGGGTGGGAGCAAGTGGTGGAGATATATATACTTAGAGGGAGGGGGGGCTTTTTAGGTTTGAGGCAGATAACAGGGGCCAATATTAATGCAAGTAATTGATGATCAATATATAGATTATTTGAACAAAGGGTTGAATTCTTGGTCTAAACTATTGATTATTATGAAAAGAAGTACATTTGCGGTAATTTCAGTGGACCCCTTGAAAAGTGGGCGAATGGTGCTTAAGTTAACCTTAGTGAACCGCGCATTCAGATTCTCTTTAGGTTGCCTAATCTTCTTGGGTTCATGGACCTTGGAAGGGGCGCCTGATTTTAAAATTCGTTATAACCAGAAGTTTCCTTGTTTAGAAATAATGGACAGTAAGGCGGTGAAGATTACTGATGTGACGGAGGGGGCGAAGGGCGAAACGGTTACTTCGGGTAAGGCGAGTTTAAATATTTCTTTTATTAAAAATGCGGATGGGTTGCCTGAAGTGACCTTGCGGGAAGCGAAGTCGCCGCTTTCGGAAATGGAGATTGAAGCGTTTGGGCTTTCGGTAGGCTTAAAGCCTGAGGGAACGGTGTTGGTTCGGTTTGGGGCGGACAACAAGCCGAAGTTTGAAATGGATCGGACGGGGGGTTCTCGTTTTCTGATGGCGGATTTAGGTAATTTGGACACGGCGGCAGGGAAGGAGTTAGCGACAGACGCGGATGCGTCTGCTGGGCCCTCGAAAGGTCTCTTACGATTCCGAGAAAGGTTGGCGGCTTGGAAGGCGGGTTTAGGCAAGGGGGGTTGGAGCAATCGTCCAGGAAAGATTTTGGAATGTGGCTCGGATGCTCTGGTGACCTACACATCTTTGCCTGAGAGAAAACTTTTGGACGGAGAGGCGATCCAGATTGGGGCATCGGTTCAAGTTGGGCCGAAAGACGCGGTTTCGTTTCAAAGTGGGCCAGGAATTTATCACACCGCGATGCCGGGCACTCAGTTTACCGTCGCCCCGCTGGAAGTGGGGCAGAAGGATGTGAAGGTGACCTTGGTGCAGGGGACTTTGCTGACGGATGTGCTCGCTCCGTTGACGGCTCCGCGGATGGTGGTGCTGGGGGTGGGCAATGGGATGGTGGTACAAGCTTCGGAAGGCCTATTCCAGATTTCGAAATCCGCGCCTGCGGAGGTGAATCTGATCGTGGCAAAGGGAGCGATCCGCTTGGTTGAGGAGGCGGGGGCAGCAATGGTGGGAGAGGTGAAAGCGGGAAGCATGATGCAGTGGCCAGCGGAGAGAGTAGGAAAGAAGACTCCTGAAGGGTCGCCCGAGTTGGCCACTTTGGCTAAGGTGGAGGAAGATGCTCGAATCTCCCTTTTAATTGATATGGTGGAGGACGCGATGACCGCATCGGCGGCGGATGTGGAGGAAATTATTCAGACGGCTTGTGATGCGGAGAGAAAACTGGCTAGAAAAGTGGCGATAGAAGCGGTGGAAGTTCGCCCTGATTTACATGGGTTGATTGCCAAGGCTTCGGGGATTGCTGATCTGCCTGTACCCTTGAGCTTGGAGTCGGATGTGGAAAAATTTGTAAAAAAGGCTGCTCCTTGGGTGAAAGGGCAGCCGAGTCCGACGAGTCTCGCGGGGAAGGTTCTTAAGGTGGAAGGCAACGTGACCCATGCGAATGGCTTAGCGGTGACGCGAAGTATGATTTTAAAGGTGGGGGAAGTTGTGAAAACAGCAGGAGATGGGCGGGTACTGTTTGCGGCAGGTCCAGGGGTGATTGCGGAGATTCAGCCTGGGAGCGAAGTGCGTTTGGTGGAGATGAAGGGTAAATTTTCGGAGGGCACGCTTTTGGAATCCCAAACAGTGTTGGACGCTTCCCAAGGGCGGGCTTTTGTCTCGATTGCCCAAGGTTTGGGTGATAAGGTCGAAGCAGAAGTTCGCAATCCACAAGGCGTCGCTCAGGCAAAAAGCACATCAAAAACAGCAGGAACACCCAAACTATGAAAAACAAATTTAACTTAATTCCGCTTGGAATCCTCGTGGCCTTAGCCACCGCGCAGACTTGTCTGGCGGCTAAAGAGCTTAAATCAGGTTCGTTTGCGGTGGTCAAAAGCAAGGTGGAGCACACTCAAGGAACGACTAAATCGATGGCCAAGGAGAAGGAATCAGTGGATGAGAAGAGCGTGGTGGATACGGGCGCAGCTTCCTTTGCCCAGATGGATTTTTCCGATGCTTCAGTGCTCCGATTGGGTGCGAATACCCAGTTCAGTTTTCAGCCGAAGGAGCGGATCATCAAGCTGGAGAGTGGATCGATTATCATGAATGTTCCTCCAGGGAATGGTGGAATTATGGTCGATGGTGGTGGGGTGACGGGGGCAGTCTCTGGAACGACGATTATGGCCAGTAGGGATGCGCAGGGGAACTTCTCCTTTATGGTGCTGGAAGGTAGTGCAGGAAAAGTAATCGCGAGAGATGGTACGATTACTGAAATCAGGCCTGGCCAGATGGCAACTCTAGCGG
Source organism: Verrucomicrobia subdivision 6 bacterium (assembly GCA_945876115.1). Lineage (GTDB taxonomy): Bacteria > Verrucomicrobiota > Verrucomicrobiia > Methylacidiphilales > Verrucolacustridaceae > Verrucolacustris. Next base: position 14,878 of record CAMCNF010000026.1, read on the forward strand.
CCGCAGGCGGTGCGGCTAATGTTGTTACGGTGAATCTCGATGCCATGAGGGATATTTCACCACTTTTTGCGGAATTCGAAGCCACTATGCCTGGCAACGAAAAGATTCAAACGGTGTTGGATTTGCAGGCGGAGGATATTCAAACGGAACTGGGCTCTTTGCAGGGGCCGGTTGGGGTTGGATTAAATGGGTCGAGTCCAGCGCTTTCGGGGCTGAGCGCATTGAGTGGGTTGCCGGTGAGTGCGGTTCTCGGCTCGAGCAATCTGTTAATCGGGGATCCTTCCACTGCGGCGGGTGCGGAGTCGGGAAGTGGACAAAATTCCACGACGTTGTATGTGAATGAAAAATCGGCGCCGAACGATTCGCGGCAAGCCAGTGCAAAAACTATCGTAGCCTCCTCGTTGCCTTCATCGTCGGTGGGTGACACGAATACGGCCGCGGGCGGGGGAGCGGATGCAGCGGGTACAGATACGGCGGCGGGAGGAGGTGCTACCCCTGATACGCAACAACCGAGGACATTGCAGCAACCCCAAACACCGGTAACCCCAGGGTTGGCCACGCCGCTTTAAGTTCATCGCAGATACTTGTCTTCGGGGTGCGATTGAGCGGAACAAACCCGCGAAACTTGCGTTAGAGGGCTGAAGGGGGCGGAGGAGGTCAGGCTCGGAATGGGCTAAGCTTGTCGCTTGGAGGTGAGGCAGATTTCTTCTAGAACTTCTGGATGGATTATAGTGCCACCGTTTTACTGCCTAAGACCGATTTCCCGATGCGGGCCGATTTGGCTAAACGCGAGCCAGGGTGGGTAGAGAGTTGGGCGAGAGATAAGGCTTACGAATCGATTTTAAAGGCACGCCAAGGGGCTCCTGACTTTTATCTGCACGATGGGCCTCCCTTTGCCAACGGAGATGCCCATGTGGGCCACGCTCTGAATATGGTTCTGAAGGATCTTGTTCTGAAGAGTCGATCGATGATGGGCTTTCATTCTCCATTTGTTCCTGGGTGGGATTGTCACGGACTGCCAATTGAGCACAAGGTGGTGACAGAGCAGAAGTTGGTTGGAGCGGAGCCCGCGGTCATTCGCACCAAGTGTGAGGAGGTGGCGAAGCATTTTATTCAGCGGCAAAAGGAGCAGTTTCAAAGGCTCGGGGTCTTCGGGGATTGGGATCGCCCCTACTTGACGATGAGTCCTGGGTACGAAGCGGCGGAGCTGAGGGTACTGGCTCAGTTAGTGGAGAAGGGAATGGTTTATGAGGGGTTGAGACCGGTGCACTGGAGTACGGGATGTCGGACTGCCTTGGCGGAGGCGGAAGTAGAATATGCGGAGCGTGAGGATGAATCGGTTTATGTGAGGCTGGAGTTGAAGGAGGCCAAAGATGAGGATTTGTTGGTATGGACGACGACACCGTGGACGTTGCCTGCCAATCTGGCGGTGGCGGTGCATCCAAGCATGACCTATGTACTAGCTGAGGATGGTAAGGGGAGAAAGGTGTGGATGGCGAAGAGCCGATTGGAGGCGGTGGGGAAGGTGGCGGGATGCGAATTGAAGGTTCTACGGGAAGTCAAAGGAGTGGAATTGGAGAAGAGGAGTTATCGGCACCCGTTGTTGCAGAAGCAAGGTTGTGTGCTGGTTGCGGATTTTGTGACGGCGGACTCGGGTACGGGGCTGGTGCATATTGCGCCTGGGCATGGGCATGAGGATTACGTGTTGGGGCGAAAGCATGGACTGGAACCGTTCTCGCCGGTGAACGAAGCGGGGAAGCTGACGGCAGAGTGTGGGATTTGTGAATTAGAGGGTAAGAATGTTTTTGCGGCGAATCCTGAAGTAGCGGATTTGTTGGAAAAGAGTGGAAGACTTTGGGCGCGAGAGAAGATTCGGCACAGCTATCCACACTGTCCGCGTTCTAAAACACCGATTGTTTTTCGGTCGGTGCGGCAGTGGTTTATTCGGATGGATACCTTGAGAGACAAAGCGCTCGAGGCGGTGGGG
>CAMCNF010000027.1 GCA_945876115.1 Verrucomicrobia subdivision 6 bacterium
CAGTCAGGGCAGGGCAAGAGGTCGCGTTCTTCGAGAGCTTCCCGAGCGAGCTCCAGTTGCTGCTCATTTTCAGCTTCGTCGTGGGAGTCGAGCTCTGGCGGTTTGGAAAGGAGAGAGCCGTACCCTTGGCAGGTGACGCACCAACCGTGTGGGCTATTGAAGGAGAAGAGACGGGGATCGAGTTCGTCGAAGGAGCGACCTGAGCCGGGGCAGAAGAGGTGGTGGCTGTAGATGGTGGACTTCCCTGAGGAGTCGATGGCGTAGAGAGTGCCTTTGCCGAGGGTGAGCGTTTGAGAGACGAGCGCTGGGAGGTCTTGGCGACCCGGGGCCAGTTGGGCGACGAGGAGTTCGATTTGGTGTTCTTTATAACGGTCGAGCGGTTCGAACTTTGCGGGATCGATCCACTTCCCATCGACGCGAAGGAGTTTAAAGCCTTTTTTTACGGCCCAGCGTGCGACTTCGGTATGAAAACCTTTTCGTCCACGGATAAGAGGGGCAAGGAGATCGAGGCGTTTGGAAGAGCGGAGTTGGCGGCGGATGCGAAGGACGATATCGGCGGAGGTTTGCCGAACGGCAACTTCTCCAGTCTTAGGATCGTGTTGGGCTCCGAGTTTAGCGTAGAGAAGGCGAAGAAATTGGTAGAGTTCGGTGACGGTGGCGACGGTTGATTTACGACCGCCGCGGGTGGTGCGCTGTTCGATGGCGACGGCGGGAGGAAGTCCGGTGATGGAATCGACATCCGGCTTCTCGAGTTGTTCGACGAACTGGCGCGCGTAGGTGTTGAGGCAGTCGAGGTAGCGGCGTTGGCCTTCGCTGAAGAGAAGATCGAAGGCGAGGGTGCTTTTACCAGAACCAGAAAGACCAGTGACGACGACCATTTGATTGCGGGGAACTTGGAGGTCGAAATTCTTTAGATTGTGATGGCGAGCGCCCCGGACGGAAATTTCTAAAGGAGCATGTCCATTTTTCTTGGGGTGATGAGGGGCAGGTTCTTCGTGGAGGCGGAGCGAGCGGGTGGGAGTTTTGCTCAGGAGCGGAGCGAGATAGGTTGCGGTGGGGCTGGTGCGGCAGTTGGCAATGGTTTCGGGGGGGCCAGCGGCGATGAGTTTTCCGCCTTCCGCTCCTGCTTCTGGGCCGAGATCGAGGACCCAGTCGGCATTTTTGATAACATCGAGATGGTGCTCGATGACAAGAAGGGAGGCACCTTGATCGACGAGGCGGTGGAGCAGAGTAATGAGGAGGGCGACATCATCAAGGTGAAGACCGGTGGTGGGTTCATCGAGGATGAGAAGAGGGGAAGTGTTGGTGGGAGTGGCAGAGTTTTTGTCGCGGCCTTTTTTGGGAGTTTCTTTCTCTTTTTTCTGGGGGGCCAGATGGGCGACAAGTTTAAGTCGTTGAGCTTCTCCACCTGAGAGTTGGCTGAGAGGTTGGCCACAACGAAGGTAACCGAGACCGACTTCGGCGAGGAGAGTGAGGGAGGTGACGATTTTCTCGTGGCACTCGCGGGCGCGGGGGGTGAGGTTTTCACGTGGAGCAAAATGAAGCAGGGCTTGGGACGCAGTCATTTCGAGGAGTTCATGAATCGACTTATCGAGGTAGCGGGCGAGAAGGACGTGGGGTTGAAAGCGTTGACCTTCGCAAGCGGGGCAGGTTACGAAAACGTCAGAAAGAAACTGCATAGAAATCTTTTCGTAGCCCATGCCTCCGCATCGCTCGCAACGACCTGCGCCTGCGTTGAAGGAAAAGGCGGAGGCGGGGAGACCTGCACTCTGGGCTTCTTCGGTGGAGGCGTAGAGTTCGCGGACGAGATCGTAGATGTCGAGGTAGAGAAGGGGGGTGGAGCGTGGGGTTTGGGTGAGGGGGGATTGGTCGACTAAGACGACATCGGAAATTTCATCGGCGCCTTTGAGTGATTTAATAGAGGGGGGATTCTCGACGGCACGGCCCATGCGGTGGAGGAGAGTTTTGTGGATGATTTCGTGGACGAAGGTGCTTTTACCTGACCCGCTGACGCCAGAGACGGCGACGAGTCGGCGGAGGGGGAAAGCGGCTGAGAGATTATTTATGTTGTGGCACGTGGCGCCTTTGACGTGGATCCACGGGTGATCTTTTTCTGGGCAGGGCCGGCGTGGATTGGGCACAGGGATGGAGCGTCGGCCTGCGAGGTAGGCGCCGGTGGGCGAGTTTGCAATTTGCGCTAATCCTGATGGGGGACCTGAGTAGAGGAGGTGGCCACCTTCAGCGCCCGCGCCTGGGCCCAGTTCGAGAATATTTTCGGCGGAGCGAATGACGGTTTCGTCGTGTTCTACGACGAGGACGCTATTACCAGCAGCGCGGAGTTCGCGAAGCAGGTCGAGGAGGCGACCCGTATCCCGAGGATGAAGGCCGATACTGGGTTCATCGAGGACGAAGAGAGTGCCGGTGAGACCGGTGCCGAGGCAGTCGGTGAGGTTGACGCGTTGGAGTTCGCCACCTGAGAGGGTGCGGGTGGGTCGGTCGAGCGTGAGGTAGCCGAGGCCCACACTGATCAGGTAGCGGAGGCGGTGACGAATATTGGCGAGAGGGGCTTGGACGGAGGCATCTTTTGTTTTTACTTTTTGGAGGAGATCAGAGAGTTCGGCGAGAGAGAGAGAATTGAGTTCGGGCATGGTTTTGCCTGCGAGGTGCCAGAAACCGGTTTCTGGGCGGTAGCGATGGCCCGAACAGTCGGGGCAGATGCGGTAAGCGCGGTAGCGGGAGAGAAGCATGCGGACGTGCATTTTGTAGGTTTTGGTTTCGAGCCAGCGGAAGAAGCCGCGGACTCCGTACCAGTCGCCAGAATCCCAGAGTTCGGGCAGGGCGCGGGTGCTGCCTCCCTCGCCTTCGATGACAAAGGACTGTTGGTCGGGGGTGAGTTCGTCGAAAGGAACTTCGAGTGGGATTTTGCGGCGGCGGCAGGCCTTTTCGAGGGACTGCTGGCACTCTTCGTAGGCGTTGGTTTGCCAAGGTTTGACGACCCCTCCTGCGATGGTGAGTTGGCGGTCGGGGAGGGCGAGGGACTCATCGATTTCAATAATACGACCGAAGCCGCGGCAGGCGGGGCAGGCGCCGAGGGGATGGTTGAAGGAGAAGAGGGCTGGGATGGGTTCATGGAAATCGCGCTCATCGCGTGGGCAGAAGTAGCGGTCGGAGTAGAGATGGGGATGGGTTGGAGTGCGGGTGAGAGCGATGGCGAGGACTCCTTTGCCGTAGCGAAGGCAGGAGGTGATGGCCTCGGTGAGTCGAGGTTTGGCGGAGGTGGAGAGGGTGAGACGATCTTGGATGACGAGGACGAGGAGGTTCTTGTCGGTGGGGGTTGTGGCGAAAGCTTGGGCGAGGGCTTCGAGGCCTGTGGCTTCGTCGAGGCGATGGGGCTGGCCTTGAAGGAGAATGCGCCGGAAACCTTGGCGGGTGAGGAAGGCAGCGGCTTCGTCGGCGGGAGTTTTTTGAGGAAAAGGAATGCGAAAGAGAAACCAGGCCTCTTGATCGGCGTATTGGGAAAGAAGGTCATGGAGGATGGACTGGGGGGTCCAGGGGCGGATGGGTTGGGAGCAGTCTGGGCAAGTGAGTTTAGCGAGGCGGGGAAAGATAAGTTTGAGGTGGTCGGCGATTTCGGTGACGGTACCGACGGTGCTGCGGGAGGAGCGGACAGGATTACCTTGGCTAAGGGCAATGGCGGGGGGAATACCCTCGATGCGGTCGACGCGGGGGCGGTCCATGCGTTCGAGGAACTGGCGGGTATAGGGGCTGAAGGTTTCGGCGTAGCGGCGTTGGCCTTCGGCGTAAAGAGTATCGAAGGCGAGTGAGGATTTCCCTGATCCGGATGGGCCGGTGAGGACGTGGAAGACGCCGAGGGGGAGGTCGAAGGTTAGATTTTTTAAATTATTCTGGCGGGCTCCTTCGACGCGGATGGAACCTGAGGATTGCATGGGGTGGGAAGGCTAGCCCGAAGTGGGCTGAGCACAAATAACAGAAATTCCTCACGCCAAGCCCCGACAAGAGTACGGGGTAGAGCCGCAAAGCCCCGACGCGGGTCGGGGCGCAGACGCGGAACGCGAGGGGGGCAGGGGGATTTTCGATTTTTGATTCTTAATTTTACCTGCAATTGCGGCCCCGACGCCTGCCCCGACTCTGGTCGGGGCAGGTCGGGGTAGAGACACGGTACGCGTGAATGAGGTTTTAAAGTTGGAAGCTTAGGTAGGGGCGGCATCTCCGAGGCCGCCTAGCTGGGCGATTGGACACACAGAATTGAGCGCAGGCGTGCTAGGGACAGCCCGCCCTACCTAGGTTTTGGAGTTTGAATCGGCGCATCAAGGATGATGCGCCTTGGGGGTGGGGGTGAAAAATAAAAGCGTGTTGGTTTTATGAAATTGTTTCAAGGTAGGTGGATGAAAATACGATCTCTTTGTTTTATATTGTTGGCATCGATCGGTTTGGCGGGGCAAAGCAGTGGCCAAGCGGCGGTGCGGGCCTTGGCGGTGGTCACACCACCTTTCGTGGTCGAACAGGGGGGGCATCTCACGGGATTTAGCATCGATCTATGGAATGAGATTGCGGCGCGGCTGAAGTTGGAGACGGAGTATCAGGTTCTTCCTGGGGTTCAGGGCTACTATCCCGCGATGAAATCTAAGAGTGCCGACATGGTGGTTTCTGGAGTCTTTTACACGAAGGAGCGAGATATGGAGTTCGACTTTGCCTATCCGATTCTGGAGTCGGGCCTGCAAGTGATGGTCTTGGACAGTGGAGTTGGTTTGCCACTGAACCCGTTTCGGAACGTGGCGGACCTTTTATTTTCCAAGGCGGCGATGGTTTGGTTGATGGTTGCGCTAGTGATCGCGGTAGTGCCGGCGCATCTGATTTGGCTGTTCGATCGTGGAAATGCGAATGGAGCGAGTCCTGAGAAAAACTACTTTCCTGGAATATTTGATTCTTTCACCTGGTCGGTCACCGCACTCGTGAATCAGGTGATGTGCTTGCCCCAGCATTGGCTGGCGCGAGTGATTGGGCTTCTCTGGCTATTTGCGGGAGTGGTTTTTGTGGCCCTTTATACGGCAGAGCTGACGGCGACGTTGACCGTACAACATTTGCGTAGTGCCATTCAAGGGCCAGGAGATCTGCCTGGGCGAAAGGTAGGAACGATTGCACAGAGCACGGCGGAAACTTATTTGAAGGGAATCCATGCGGAGGTGTCCGCTTACGGAAATACGGGGGAGATGCTTCAGGCGCTGATGGACAAGAAAGTAGACGCCTTGTTGTTTTCATCAGCCACGTTGCGTTATCTCTCGTTACATGAGGGGAAGGGAAGGGTGATGATGGTGGGTCCTGAGTTTAATCGTCAGAATATCGGTTATGTTTTCCAGTTGGGGGATCCACTGCGTAAAAAAGTGGGAAACACCCTGTTGGCCTTGAGGGAGGACGGCACGTACGACCGGATTTACGAGAAGTGGTTTGGCAAAGAGGACTAAAAAGGTCCCGCGGTCTGAGGAAAGGCCAGAGGGGCAAAAAGGAAAGAGGCGGGATTATTTACTGTTGGGTTTTTGGGTGATGAATTCCATGACGCGGTTCAAGTTGAAGGAGCCTGGTTTTTGGCGTGGAGGAAATTCACGAAAGCTTTGGAGCCATTGGCCAATGTATTGTCCTGCGGGGGCGATCATAAACATGTGTTCGAGGTACCAGCGGGGGTAGTCCATCCCGATATCCGGGGCGAGCTCGAATGGGTCCATGCGAAGATTGACGAGTGTAGGTGCGCGAAGTTCTTCGAAGGGCTGCAGCCAAACGTGCATGCCGTGGGCGTTTTGTTTGAGGAAGGTTGCTTTCCAGTCTCCGTAGCGCAAGGCGGCGACGCTGCCATCATCTGTCCAATAGAGGAACTCTTGGCGTGGCCATGGGCTCTGGTTTTGCAGTGCAGGGAGGAGGTTGTACCCGTCCAGGTGGACTTTGTAGGTACGATCCCCGATTTTTCGTCCCTGAAGAAGTTCTGCTTTTACCTCTGGGTCTCCTGCGGCGGCGAGCAAGGTGGTGAGCATGTCTTCGTGGGCACCGACATGATTGATGACGGTTCCAGGGGGGATGACGCCGGGCCATTGGATAATGCAAGGGACACGGTAGCCTCCCTCCCACTGGGTGTTTTTTTCTCCGCGAAACATGGTGGTACCCCCGTCCGGCCAGGTAAAGGCTTCGGCCCCATTATCGGTGGAGTACATGATGATGGTGTTTTGCTCGAGGCCTAGTTCACGAAGTTTGTCGAGGAGCTGGCCGATTTGGCGGTCGTGCTCGACCATGCCGTCGGCGTAGATCCCAAGGCCGGTTTTGCCTGCGACCCCTTCTTTGAGGTGGGTAAAGATGTGCATTTTCGAGGAGTTCCACCAAAGAAAGAAGGGTTTGTTTTCTGCTTTGGCTTGATCAAGGAAGGCGAAGGCGTGGGTGTTAACTTCTTCGTCAAAGGTTTCCATGCGTTTTCGGGTGAGGGGGCCGGTGTCGGTGATTGGGCCTCCGGCAAAGCTGTGGATGACGCCGCGTGGGGCAAATTTCTTTTTAAAGTCGGCTTTTTTCGGGTAGTCGGGGTGTTCCGGTTCTTCTTCTGCATTGAGGTGGTAGAGGTTGCCGAAAAACTCATCGAAGCCGTTTGCGGTGGGAAGCATTTCATCGCGATCGCCGAGGTGGTTTTTGCCAAATTGGCCGGTTTTGTAGCCACGGGCGCGGAGGAGAGTGGCCAGAGTGGGGTCTTCTTTTTTGAGGCCTTCGGGGGCACCTGGAAGGCCGACTTTGGTTAGCCCTGTACGAATCGGGGATTGGCCGGTGATGAAAGCGGCACGGCCGGCGGTGCAGCTTTGTTGGCCGTACCAGTCGGTGAAGAGAGCGCCTTGGCGGGCGAGTCGGTCGATGTTCGGGGTTTGATATCCCATCATGCCGAGGTTGTAGGCGCTGATGTTGAACTGGCCGATATCGTCTCCCCAGATGACAAGAATATTTGGGGGGCGAGTTTTTTCAGCTGAAAAGGAGAGATTAGGAAGAAGGGCGAGGAGAGTTAGAAGGACAAACTTCATATAGAATGGTAAGCGGAAGTGAAATGGGATGAGAACCTAAATATAAGGGGCAATGAGGGGCGGACCCGTTTTAGATGAGAAAGAGTCTGGGAGGTGCCTGGAGGAGACGGAGCGACCGAAAATCGCCCAGTTACACCACAAACAATCCATAAACTTTTAAAAACCTACCGGCGGAGGGGGTCGAACCCACACTCCCTTGCGGGAAACGGATTTTGAGTCCGTCGCGTCTGCCAGTTCCGCCACGCCGGCTAAGGTGGTTTGTATAATCGTCTATTGGGCGGGGGTGTGACAAGGGGTTTTCCTGCCCGCAAACTAGGCTAGGGTTTTGGGAATGAAGAATTTTCGTTATGGGTTGTGGGCTTTTGCGCTGCTCATGGCGCTTTGGTGGGTGATTGATCCGACGGGGATTAGGAAAAAGGTAAAGAAAACCGATTCTGAATTGCGAGTGATTCCAAGCAAGATGGGGGAAGTAGGGGCGAAGGTGGATAAGAAATCGGCAGGCGAGCTGGCAACCAAGGAAAAGGCGAGGGGAAGTTTTGATGGATCGATGGACACGGGATCGGGCGACGAGATTGCTGGGGAAAAAACTCTTCGGTTTAAAGACAGTGCAGCGTATCGGCGGTTTTTAAAGACGGCTCCAGCGGGGGTGGTTTTAGATCAGATTGATCAGTTGCAGGCGGTACGGGTCAAGGATGGGGAGTGGCTGAATTCGATGGGGAAATCGGCGGAGATGGAGGTGGGAAAGAACTACTATATGGGGATTCCTGAGGTGCCAGCGGAGGTGATGACGATGGGAGATTCTGTCTACCGAGTGGTGGGAGGGGATGCGTTAAAGATGATGGGGGCGGATGGGGTGACGGCCGATTGGGGGAAAGGGGTGACGGTGGCGCTACTGGATACGAGTTTGAGTCCGACGAGTACAAGTTTAGGAAGTGAGGAGGGGCATGGGACGGCAATGGCTTCGTTGATTACAGGGATGGGAGGAGCAGCACCTGGGGCAAAGATATTGGAATTTGCGGTGCTGGATGCGAAGGGTGTGGGGGATAGTTTTACTTTGGCAAAGGCGATTTATGCGGCGGTGGAAAAGGGGTCGAAGGTGATCAATCTTAGTTTGGGGTCGGCGGGGGATAGTTCGGTCATGCGGGATGCGGTGGCCTATGCGTTGGGGAAGAATCTGGCGGTGGTAGCGGCGGCGGGGAATGAGGCGGTGAATCGGGTGGCGTACCCTGCGGCGTATGATGGGGTAGTGGCGGTAGGATCGGTGGATGGGGATCGGCAGCATCTGTATTTTTCAAATCGGGGAGCGGCGGTGGATGTGGTAGCGCCTGGATTTGCGGTAGTGGCGGATTGGCCAGGGGGCAAGAAAGTGGAGGTGAGTGGAACATCGGGCTCAACGGCGCTGGTGAGTGGGGCGATTGCAGCACTGTTATCGAAAGAGCGGGGTTTGACGGGAAAGCAGGCAGCTGAGTTAGTAATTCGATATGCGAATGACACGGGGTTGGCTGGGGTGGATGATGAGACGGGAATGGGGGTGGTGAATGTGCAGAGAGTACTGGAGCGGAATCAGAGGGGGATCGTTGATCTGGCGACGGCGGGGGTGGTGGTGGATCCGGTGAATGGGAAAGCGACGGTGGCGGTCCAGAATCGGGGTACTGAGACGGTGAATTCTCCGACGATTGAGATTACGGCGGGGGGCACGACGCGGAAATTTTATCCCGGATCGTTAGCTCCAGGGCAGTCGATGGCGGAATCGTTGCAGTTTGATGCGGCGCGGGCGAAGCAGGAGGGGGGAGTGCGAGTGGGGGCGAATGTGGAGGCACCGCGGGGAAGTGATCAGCGTTCAGGGAACGATATGTGGTCGGGTTGGTTTAAAATGGGAAAGTAAGGGGGGGGGAGGGGAATTTTTGATTTTGGATGTTTTCCCGCGGTTGCGGGACACGCTCACGCGTGGATTTTTAATTGAGAAGAGATTGCTCACGCCAAGGTCGCTAAGCCCCGACGAGGGTCGGGGCGCAGACGCGGTACGCAAAGGGATTCTAGATGTGAGAATGTAAAAAAGTGCGAAGGAGTGAAGGTCGTTTTGAAGTTAGAAGCTCAGGTAGGGGCGGCATCTCCGAGGCCGCCTGGCTGGGCGATTGGGTCCCGCGGTTGCGGCCCCGACGCCGGTCGGGGTAGAGACGCGCACTAACGGGGGAATGGTTAGCCTGGGACTTCGGACTGGAGGGGGGCGTCGCCGAGTTGCATGGGTTCGAGGATGATATCTTTGACCGTGCCGCCTGCGGGGATCATGGGGAGAACGTGTTCGGTGTAAGGAACCATGACATCGAGTACGTAGGCGGTTTTGGAGGCGAGTAAGCGTTGGAGGGCGGGGCGGACTTCTTCCGGTTTGGTGATCCGCTCCGCGGGAACGCCGAAACCTTGGCAGATGGGGAGATAATCGGGAAAGATAGTTTTTGGGGAGTTGGGATCGCCGAGGAAAGTGTGGCCTCGGTTACTGGCGAAGAAGCGATCTTCCCACTGTACGACCATTCCGAGGTACTGGTTGTTAATGATGATGGCTTTGGCGGGAATATTTTCGGCGATAGCAGTGGCCAGTTCTTGGACGTTCATGAGGAAGGAGCCGTCGCCGTCGATATCGACGACTTCGCGATGGGGGCAGGCGACTTTGGCGCCGAGCGCGGCAGGGTAGCCGTAGCCCATGGCGCCGAGTCCTGCGGAGGTAAGAAAGCTACGGGGGTGGTGGAAGTCGTAGAATTGTCCTGCCCACATCTGGTGCTGACCGACGCCCGTGGTAATGATGGCTTCTCCTTTGGTGAGGCGGCAGAGCTCCTCAATAACCTGTTGGGGCATGATGCGATCGGGGACGGGGGTGTAGGAGAAGGGATACTTTTTGCGCCACACCTCGATTTTTTCACGCCATTTGGTGAGGCGCTTGGGGAGGTGAGCGTGGGACCGTTGGGAGAGGAGTTTATTGAGGTCGCGCAAGGTGAGGCGGATATCGGCGAGGACGGGGAGGTGGACGACTTTATTTTTGTTGAGTTCGGAGGCATCGATATCGACGTGGACGATGGTGGCTTTCTTAGCGAATTCGGAAACTTTACCAGTGACGCGGTCGTCGAAGCGGACGCCAAAGGCGAGGAGGAGATCACACTCATCGACGGCGTAGTTGGCGTAGACGGTGCCGTGCATCCCGAGCCATTTGAGGGATTGCGGATCGTTTTCTGGAAAGCAGCCGATGCCCATGAGGGTGGTGGTGACGGGAATTCCGGTGGAGCGGGCGAATTTGAGGAGGTCGGCTTCGGCGCCAGAGGTGATGATGCCTCCGCCGACATAGAGCATGGGGCGTTCGGCTTTCTCGATGAGGGCGAGGATTTCGTGGAGGGTAGTTTCTGCGGGGGCAGGTGGAGGAAGGTAGCCAGGGATATCCATCTTGGCGGGCCAAGAGACTTGGGCGGTGGCTTTTTGGACGTCTTTGGGGATGTCGATGACGACGGGACCTGGGCGCCCGGTGGTGGCGATATGAAAGGCTTCGGCGACGACGCGCGGGATATCGCCAGGGCTCATGACGAGGTAGCTGTGTTTGACGATGGGGAGAGTGAGGCCGAAGACGTCGGTTTCCTGGAAAGCGCCGCGACCAATCATAGTGGTGGGGACTTGGCCGGTGATGGCGACCATGGGCACGGAGTCCATGAAGGCATCGGCGATCCCGGTGACGAGATTAGTGGCGCCTGGGCCTGAGGTCGCCATGACGACGCCGACTTTGCCAGTGGCTCGGGCATAGCCTTCGGCCATGAAGGCGCCGCCCTGTTCGTGGCGAGGGAGAATGGTGCGGATCTTCTTCGAGCGGGTGAGAGATTGGTGGAGCATCATGCTAGCGCCACCGGGGTAGGCGAAGATGGTATCGACGCCGGCGTGTTCGAGGGCTTGGACAAGGAGGTCGCACCCCATGGTGGGAGCGGACAACTTGGTCTTGCTTGGGGCGACCTTCTTGGAAGATGGCTCCGCTTTTTGTTTACTCACTGAATTAGACAATAGTCTAAGAAAAAGGGTAATTCTAGCATAATTATCGACTTTTATATTGACTAGTCAGACTGGTCAATATAGTTATAGATTTATGAAAGTGATCCCTTCTTATGAGGCGAAGTCGAAGTTTTCGGAGATTTTACGGGCGGCTTCGGAGGGGGAGACTTTTGTGATTACGCGGAATGGAAAGAGGATGGCGGAGTTGAGGCCTTGTCAGGGGCCAGAGATTCGGCGGAAGCAGGGGATGATGCGCGAGCAGTTTGGGCCGGTGCGGGAGAAGTTTCATGGTGCTTTAGAGGGGTTTGGGGGTGGTGAATGAAGTTACTTTTGGACACTTGTGCGCTGATTTGGTTTTTGCGTAAGGATGAGGAAATTGTGGGGAGGGCAGTGCGGGCGGTAGAGGATTCTCGCAATCAGGTTTATGTGAGTGCGGCGGCGATTTGGGAGATTGCGGTGAAGGCGTCGCTGGGCCATGTTGCGGCGCCGGCGGGTTTTGGGGAAAGGTTGAGTGGGGATTTGGAGAAGGCTGGATTTATTTTGCTACCGATCGAGGGGAGACACGCGGAGGAGGTGTATCAGTTACCTGGGGTGCATGCGGATCCGTTTGATCGGTTGATGATCGCTCAGTGCCGATGCGAAAAGATGACGGCGGTGACGAATGATCCTACGTGGTCAGACCGACGGTATGAGATTGCGACGTTGTGGAAGTAAGAGGGGAGGGGAGAGGAATTTCGGATTTTGAATTTTGGATGTTTAATTTTTGATTGAGAAGAGATTGCTCACGCTAAGGACGCAAAGGTCGGAAAGGGGTGGATTAGGGATTAAGGGATTAGGGGGTTAAGGACGCGTCACCGCGGTTGCGGGACGCGCTCACGCGCGCTTACGCGTGGATTTTTGATTGAGGAAGAGATTGCTCACGCCAAGGACGCGAAGGTCGGAAAGGGATTACAGATGTGAGAATGTGGTCCCGCGGTTGCGGCCCCGACGCCGATCGGGGTAGAGACGTAGACGCGCCCTGGAGTAAAAGTGTCGAATGGTTCAATCGGCGCATCAGGGATGATGCGCCCTACCGGTGGACGAGTTTAAATTTCCAGTGCCCCGCATTGGCGGGATTACGAATGGCTGCCGAAAGGTAAAAACGTTAAGGGGTCTGAAGGAGTAAATCTGGTGTACTAGGGTCTCCTCGAGCAAAGCGCGGTCAGACCGCGTAACTTCGCTCAGAAGCAATCGATCTAAAATGCGAACTAGAATAAACTTCGAAACATAACTTTCGTAAACACCTTATTGATATATCCTAGAACTAGACTAGACTGCATTTATAAGTTTCGAAGTTTATGTCCAATCTAAAATCTCCTAGTTTGTCTAGCCTACGGTTGGGGCGCAAAGGCGTATGGTCTTCCTCAATTTCGAACGTAAATAATTGTTCCTTTAACTCTTTCTGCTCCTACGCCACCCAATCTCTTTATCCCAAAATCAAAGAAAAAAATCCTGAAAATGTGAAAGGCGGATGGAAGTTTGCCATCGCCGTATGCCTCACTTGGGTTTGCCTCGTTCACACGGGTTTCGCCTTATTCGGAGCAGAGTTGCGCATAGCGCAAGAGACCGAGGTTTTATGGACGCCGATTGTTGGCAACAGTTACCAAGCGCAGTGGTCGCCGACCTCAGTGGACGCGGTGTGGACTGACCTTGGCTCCTCGTTGGCGGGCAGCGGGTCCAGCCAAAGTGCGTACGATACCTCCATGGCGCGGGTTTATCGCGTGATGGAGACGGTTCCGGCCTCGGGCTCTGTTGTCGTCGCGGCTAATGCCATCACGATTAATCCCGGCTTCGAGTCGGGCGCCACTGGTTGGACCCTCGTCGGTTCGGTCCATTCGGTTCAAGCTTCGAACGCCCGCGCGGGTAACTCAGCGTTACGCAGTTATATTCCTGGGGGTGCGGTTGGTGCGGAGTTGGTCAAAGCGGTTCCCGGCATTGTGCCGGGCAAAGCCTACACCTTGTCTTTCTGGGCCAAGCAAATCAGCGCCGGCACGGGTTATGTGCAAAGGTATAAGCTGGAGTGGGTAGGTTCGAACAGCGCGGTCCTCAGCGTGGCTACGGGTAGCTGGGTTGATTTTTTCGGCGGGAACTCCGCCTACTCCAAGACGACAACCGCTGCTTTCACCGCACCCGCCAACACTGCAACCGCGAAGATCACGTTTTATTTCGCCACCGGCGCGGGAGCTGGATCGAATGGCGACGTATGGCTCGATGACGTGGCTCTTGAGTACCAGACGACCACCCCCGCCACGCCCGCGCAGACGCGGCAGATTTCTTCCACGACCCGCAGTGTGATGGGTCTCGAATGGCCCTCGCTGGCAGGTGTCTCTTATACCGTCGAGGAAAATTCCTCACTCTCTTCCACAGGATGGTCCGCTGTTTCCGGAACGCTCGCCGGCACCGGTGGAAATCTCTCGCAACGTGTCTCCGCTGAGGGAACGCAGAAGTTCTTTCGCGTCAGTCGTCCGATAATCTTAGCCGCGGCCCCGCCCAACATCCGCCTCGTGCCGACTGGCACCGCGGGGTCGATCAGTCTGGCGTGGGACACCGCGGTTGCATCAGGAGTCACGGGCTACCGTGTTCTTTACGGGACTTCCGCGACGACCTTGAACCAATCTGTGGAATTGGGTTTGGTCCAGTCGGTTACCCTTCCGAATCTGATTTCAGGTCAGGCTTATTACTTAACCGTTGTCTCCCTGTCAGGGGACGGCGTGAGTCCCGTCGGGGCGACGGTGCTTTCTTCGTTACCGGAGAGTCAGGCCATCTTCCTCCCGCTCTTCACTGCGGCAACCACGCAAGAGCCTGATCCGGTGGTCGAGACCTCCACGGCCAAGATCACCTACCTAGGCGACCGGGTGCGTGACCGCCACGCACGTGAAGCAAATTATCACATCTACGACCATTACCTGTCTTGGTATTGGGAGCAGCGGGTGGGCAACATCCAGATCATCGACCGGGTGGCCAAGGGTGGTTCGACCATCAC
Source organism: Verrucomicrobia subdivision 6 bacterium (assembly GCA_945876115.1). Classification (GTDB taxonomy): domain Bacteria; phylum Verrucomicrobiota; class Verrucomicrobiia; order Methylacidiphilales; family Verrucolacustridaceae; genus Verrucolacustris. The sequence goes on from CAMCNF010000027.1 coordinate 14,107, forward strand.
TTTTAATTACACCACCCTGGATAGTTTAAGTGCCGCGGAGTTCCGGACATTCTTCCAAGGAGTCAACACTGTGGCCGAATACAACAACAATCAGCAGGCCATCCTCGTTTCAACCACTCCCTCAACCATCTCGGGCGAGACCGATTACAACTACAGCGCGACGATTAATCAAAATGCCAATGCGGGCAATCGTCCCTTGCAGATTGGTGACCGCGTCGAAATCGAGATCAGCTACTTTCTCGCCGCGCCGCGCAACGGGCGGAAAAATTATTATGGCACGACGTTTCTTTACGTCGTGGGTCAAGGCATTGTGCCTTGGGCCCAAGGAAATGACCTGGGCTTGCCTGGCGGCATCGTCGGCATCGGCAATGCGAGAGTCAACCAGACCCTCGACTCCCATCCTCTGCCTACTGAGGCTTTGCTCGGGGGACTGGTCACGCTGCCCTATCAATACTCCAACGAACCGCAACACCGGTTCAAGCAGATGGCGGGAAACATGACTGGGCAAAGTGCTCAGCCCTTCATGCTCGGCCGCCGGTTGCATCACACCGATTTCCAAACTGGGGTCCATTCCGAGCCCGACAATCCGGTCTTTGCCCAGCAAATGAACAAGCTTGGTCCCAAATTCGCCGCCCAGAGCTGTGTGGAGTGCCACGTGAACAACGGGCGGTCTCTCCTCCCCGTGGTGGGAACCACGGTCGAATATGCCGGGGTCAAGGTCAGTGGTTCGGCCGACGGTACACCGCATCCTATCCTCGGCGAGCAGCTGCAGCCCCATGCGACCAGCGGTGCGGCCGAAGCGGGCGTCGTCCTTGATGGGTTCACCCCGGAGCAAGAAGGGACCTATGGCGATGGCGCATCCTACAAGTTGCGCAAACCGCTGTTACAATTCTCTGGGGTTATTCCCGAGCACTACTCACTCCGCTTGGCCCAGCCATTGGTCGGGCTCGGCTTGCTTGAAGCCATCCCAGAGAGTGCCATCCTTGCTCTGGCTGATCCGGATGATGCCAATCTTGACGGTATTTCCGGGCGGGCGCGTTTCGTGCCAGACCCAGCCAACTCCCTCATTCTCCGTTTGGGTCGGTTCGCCCACAAGGCCGCCCAGCCCAAGGTGATCCACCAGATCGCCCATGCGCTGAACCGCGACATGGGGGTGGTCAGCGAGTTGTTCCCTGTGCTCGACGGCGAGACATCGCCCCGACCGGCTGAAATCAGCAACACGGAACTGGATCAGCTGAACCATTACGCGGTCCTGCTTGGCGTGGGAGCGCAGCGCAACCTTTTGGATCCGGAAGTGGTGCGCGGCAAGCAACTCTTTACCACGGCCTCCTGCGTGGCTTGCCACACCCCGAGCTTCACGACCAGCGCCTACCATCCGAAGGGCGAACTGCGCAACCAGACCATCCGTCCGTACACCGACCTTCTCCTCCATGACATGGGTCCGGGATTGGCCGACAGCATGGCTGAAGGTGACGCGACCGGGGCGGAGTGGCGCACAGCGCCCCTTTGGAACATTGGCCTCAGTGCGGGGGTTAGTGGCGGCGAAGGCTATCTGCACGATGGTCGCGCACGTACGATCGAGGAAGCTATCCTTTGGCATGGCGGCGAGGCTACGACGTCCAAGGAAAAATTCCGCACCATGTCGGCCAGCGACCGTTCGGCCATCCTCCTCTTTCTGCACTCGCTCTAAGAACAAACACGACAGGCTTGCCGACGATAAAAGTCGGAATGGGGTGGGAGTATTGAGTGGTTCAATCGGCGCATCAGGGATGATGCGCCCTACCAATGGACGAGTTTAAATTTCCAGTGTCCCGCAGCTCGGTGGAATTACGAAGGGTTGGAAGTTAGATGTGTTTGGAGTCGGCGTGGTCTTTGACGGCGTAGCCTGATTCTTGGCGGGCGTGATTGACTTCGTTTTTCTTCACATAGCCTTGGTAAATATCCTCGGCGGTCATGCCGAGAGTTTGGGCGAGGGAGACGAGGAAGTGAAAGAGGTCGACGACTTCGACACGGGCATTTTGTTCGTCGAGTTTTTGGTATTTGGCCCACCATTTCCAGGGGAAGCTATCGACGAGTTCGGCGAGCTCTTGGGTCATGGCGCGGGAGTAGTTGAGGGCCCACTTGGTTTTGTCTTCGGGGGAGAGGTTGGCGAGATCGACCCCAATCTTTTTATTGAGGAGGTCCTGCATGCGGAAGATTTCGTCGAGTTTATCGGTGGAAGTCATAGAGGATTGGTAGCGGGTGGGGGGTGAAGAAGGAGACTTTTTTACAGAAAAGCGATGGGGATTGTGAAAAAGGGCGGAAGGATGTTGGACGCAGAGGGAGGGAGGAGGTATCAAGACGACATGCATGATGTAGTTATTTTGGGGAGTGGGTGTGCGGGTTGGACGGCAGCGCTCTATTTGGCGCGGGCGAATCTGAAGCCTTTGGTTTTGACGGGGGCGCAGACGGGTGG
>CAMCNF010000028.1 GCA_945876115.1 Verrucomicrobia subdivision 6 bacterium
GCGGAGGATGTTTTTCATATTTTTAGTTTCCTATTTTTATCACCGAATTCAGACGACTCTGACCACCGCCATCAAAACGGCAGAAGCACAATCGATTTGTCTTGGGTTCAATCGCACATGCACAACCTGCTCTTCTTTATCCAGAAAGCTAGGACTTTCTTGTGACAATATCATGACACTTATTTTCTCATAAAAACAAAATTTAAATACTATCCAACAACACTTTATACTCGGTTTTTAAGGTTTATTTATATCACATAGTTAGCAAATTTTTTCGCGCGAGCAATCCGCTCCCCAATCCCAAATCTCCAATAACCAATCTTCCTTTCCGACCCGCGTCTGCGCCCTGCGTAGCTCAGCAAGGTTTACCGAGACTTAGCGAAGCAGGGTCACGCCAAGTCCGCTAAGGCCGCCACGTTGCCTTCACGCGAAGGAACTTTCTCGTATCCGTTCCCTGCAGAACCTTGAACGTCTGCTTCTCACATCCAACTGGCACACCCGTCTGGTCCACCCCCAATGCCGAACCAACTACCGTTTTAGCCAGCGCCCCCGTTGCGTAGTTCGCCAAGTCGGTCACTGCCTCACCCACCACCGTCAGCTTAGGATCATCCACCCGCACGATCGCCGTCAGCACGAGGTTTGCCTCACTCAAGGCATAAGTTGGGTTCACAGCGTTCGCTGCATTCGGTCCACTCGCCCCGCCCACCGCGTACTTTAGTAGCAACTCACTCGTTAATGCCGCATTCGAACTCCAACTGCCTAGGGTACTGCCCACCGTCAAAACTCCGTTGGCATAGATTGACCCGTCCCAGGCGCCACCGCTCGCTCCATTCCCCTGAATTCCCCCGTAGCCGTATGTGCCTCCGTGAATCTGCCAACGGGAAGCATAATAAAATGTGCCAAATCCAGCCTCCGTCCCACTGACAACTCTCCTGTACTCGTCGCGATCCGTATAGGATCCCTGCGATTCGTTTATGCTCGCTTCAACCCAAGCAGACTCCGCCCAAGTCGCTGGATCGGTGTTTTGCCCACTTATGCCAATCCAACAAACCACACTCGGAGCAATCTTGCCGACACCCTCAGTCCAACCCGGAATATAAATCTGTGCATAAACTGTCCCCTGCTCAGCCGCTGAAATTTGCATCGCCGGCGGCCACTGAAGGTTGTGCGTCAATCCCCCTTGTCCCCACGCTAGCGTAGTTACACTTGCCGCCAAACTGACCGGACTCAAAGCGTCCGAATCTGTCGGAGTGAATAAGACCCGTTCGAAACTGGTCCCAGCGACAGGAAGCCTGCTGGGTGATTGCCACGTGAAAATCCCCCCAACATTTGCCGATCCACCGCTCAGGCTCACGGAAGCTAGAGCTTGTCCCTGAAAAATATAGGTCGAGGCCGTGGGAGCCTCCATCACATTGGGCTTGGCGCGATCGAGCTCGAAGTCACCAAAAAGTAGTAAGTGATCTGATGCCCCAGCAGAGACACTGGCTCCAAGAAGTGGCCCAGGCTTAGGAAGGCCAACCCCCACACCATCCAAGGCACTATTGTACACTTCGGTTTCGAAAAATCGGTTCTGCATCGCGCTGGAAACAACAAAATAATCCAAGACAGATCCGCTGGAAATAGAACTGCTGGGATACGTCCAAGTGGCTCCATTGACTTGGGTCATGGGTAACTTATTCATATTCACGCCTGTGAAATACAAATCGGGGTTTTTCCAATAGTTAACCGGAAAAGTTACATCGCTGCCCAAAACATACTTTTGCGGCAATCCGCTTGGCAAATCTGCGTAGATAGCCCCGTCGGTTCCCACAAGATTAAAATCTCCTATCACCAGAAGATTGTCGGTCGAAGTGGAAGTAAAGTTCTGCAAAAATTCTACGGTTCGACGAATTTCAATCGCACGACGAAACCCCTCGTTGAATGAAGAGGTGGAGGAGCAGCACTTATAATGAACCGCCACAATTACGGGATCAAGGTCTGTCCCTGGGACGTCAATCTTTACGGCTAGGTTATTACGTGTCATTTCCAAGGCCCCCTCGGGGGAAGAAATCGGCTCACTCCAAGCAAAAGGGTATCGGCTAAAAAATCCCGTTCTTAAAGTTGTGTCCAGCGTGGATTGCTCCGATATGATTTGATAAGCATAGCCAAGCTCCGTTGCCATGGTGCCAAAATTCTGCGTGTCGCTTCCAGTCGCCTCGATAATCGCAACTACGTCCGGACTCACCCTTTGGATCACAGCCTTGGCACTATCGTAGGAACTCGTACCTGGAAGCCCAAACCCGACTTTGATGTTAAAACTGGCCACTCGTAACGGCACCGCCAAAGCAGGAACAATTGACCCAGAAATTAGTATGAGGACCAGAATTTGTCTCATTCTAACCTATTAGCACGAATAATATTTTTCTCTAGGCCAATCCCGCGGCCCGCCAGTCTCAAACCCTCCCCGTGCCCTTGGGACCATTTGCACGCGTAAGCGTGTCCCGCACCCGCGGTGGCACACGTTAGCGTCTCTACCCCGTACCTTCCCCGATCAGCGTCGGGGCTTTGCGCGCGTGAGCGCGTCACGGGAATGCAGGGCGTAAGCAATCCGCTCCCCAATCCCCAATAACCAATCCCCAATAACCAACAATCAATCTTCCTTCCCGACCCGCGTCTGCGCCCCCGTACCCGCCCCGCCCGCTCCGGGCGCCCTTTGAATCCCTCCGCGAAAGCGGAACGCCCCCCCCATCGCGGAGCGAGTGCCTAGGATAGGCGGGGGCAGACTCGAGGGGGCCAAGTCCCGCGTGTGCGGGACGAAGTAGGGCTACTTAAATGTCCCAACCGCTGTTTTGTTCGTCGGGTTTTCCATCACCCATACCGCCACCGAGCTCGCCACATTCGAATTGGTTAACGTATCCGAAACTAATCGCGGATTCACATAACCCAAGCCTCCTGTATCGATCAGAACAAAAAAATTACTCTGACCCGTGCCAAAACCTTTGGGCGTAACAATTCCGATCGCGTTCGTAAACTTCGGCGGCACTTCCAGAAACGCTATCCCCCGATAATTCCCCCCATTCGTATTCGTGGTTGTAGTCATAAAACCTAGAAATTCTAAGCTCGTATTTGTGTAGGTCCGACCGCTTGCATTTGTAGGATACTGCGAATACTCCGCATAAAATGCATTCACCGCCGTCTTGATCGATTCCGCCATCGCGGCCACCTCCGCCTTCTTCCCCGCTTGAATCGCCCCATTGATCGCCGGCAAACCCAATCCCGCCAGCAACCCGATAATCGATATTACCACCAGCAACTCCACCAACGTGAACGAACTGCTTTTTGCCTTTGGAAATTTTTGAGATGAAGTTATGTTCATAACTATGACTACACCCACTCCCCCCCCTTTCCACCAGAAAATATTTCCTCACGCTAAGTCTGATAAGGTCGCCACGGATTCTACGTACCAACCTCCAAGCACCCTTCGCGCATTCAAACCTTCGCACATTAAAACCCTGCGAAGCTCAGCAAGGTTTACCGAGACTGAGCGAAGCAGGGCGGCGTTCACCTTGATCGAACTCCTCGCCGTCATCACCATCATCGGCATCCTCGCAGGCCTGACCTTGGGGGCGGCGGGCGCCGTTCGGCGTCACGGAGCCAGCTCCACCGCCAAAGCTGAGGTCGCCGCCCTCCAAGCCGCCTGCGACCGCTACTACGCCGACAACAACGCCTACCCCATCGGTACCGCCAGCCCCACCACAGTTACCGAACCCGCAAAAGCAACCGTTCTGTTCAGCAACCTTGTCGGATCGGACAAACTCTCGGCAGCTCCCACCACGAAACGGTACTTCGAACCCAAACCCGCTATGGTTTATACCAACGGATCCCCCAACTACTTCATCGACCCCTGGGGATACGCCTACGGCTACAACTCCGACGGCACCAACGCCCCCCTCATCTGGTCCACCGCTGGACAAACAACAGCCAGCGGAACAAACAGGTGGATCACCAGCTGGCCAAAGATGTAAATACTTGTCTTTCAATATTTTATAGATTTACTAACATTTTCTAATATTTACTTTGTAAGCTAGTGTTGACAATGTAAATCAAAGGCGTACTTATCTTAATCGTGATCTCTTTTACTCCCTCGCCCTGCGTAGCTCCATCCGATTTTTCCAAGTTAGAAGCCAAGCAGGGTCACGCCAAGTCCGCAAAGCGCGACCGCTTTTCAGCCTCCTCTTTTCTCAAATTCCAAACTCCGCGCGTAAGCGCGTCCCGCAACCGCGGGGCACATTTCGCATTTCCAAATCAAATCCCCCCTTTCCGACCCGCGTCTGCGCCCCGCACCCGCGCCGGGGCTTGGCGACCTTTGCGCGCGAAAGCGCGTCCCGGGAATGCGGGACGTGAGCCATCCGTTCTCCAATCTCCAATAACCAATCTTCCTTTCCGACCTTGGCGTCCTTTGCGTGAGCCATCCGCATTCACCCTCGTCGAACTTCTCGCCGTTATCGGAATCATGGGCCTCCTCGCCGCCGTCGGTGTTCCCGCCCTCAAAGGCCTCACTGGAAGCGGTGGCCGCAAACAAGCCCTCAGCCAGCTGATGGGCGCCCTCGAAATCGCCCGCAACACCGCCATCTCCAGCGGCACCAACGCCGCTGTTATTTTTCCTGATAATGGATTCACTGCTTCAGGTGTCGACCCCGTTCCTTATAAATTTCGTTCTATGGCTATAGTTTCTTACCTCGACACCACAATTGCCACCAACACCAACTCCAATATTCCCTTCGAAAAACTTATTTCCAGCTGGATCGTCCTCCCTCAAGGCATCGCATTTCTTCCTCCATATTTGAGAACAACCACCACTACCAATATGATTTCAGTGACTGCAAACATTCGAATTCCTCCAAAAACGAACAATATCTCCATCACCTGCCCCGGAATCGTTTTTCAATCCGATGGTGGTCTTCTAGATGGCGGAACAAATTCCATCGCAGGAGTTGGCTTTTTCGAAGGAACAGTCGATGCACAAGGAAAGACCAACCCCACATCCAAAATGACCAACTTCGAAACCGTCCGCCTGACCAAATACACAGGCCGCGCCCGACCCACACTCGCCCCCGCCCCATGAACTTCTTTCCCCAGCCCTGCGTAGCTCCATCCGAATCCACGAGGTTAGGAGCGAAGCAGGGTCACGCCAAGTCCGCTAAGGCCGCTAAGAATAATCACTCCCCATCTCTTACATCGTCTCAAAATCAAAAATCAAACATTAAGAATCAAAAATCATTCCCTTTCCGTCCCGCGTCTGCGCCCCGTACTCTTGTCGGGGCTTGGCGTTCTTTGCGTGAGCAATCTGCCTTCAGTTTAACCGAAGTCGTCATCGCTATGGGCGTCGCCGCCGTCGCCTTCACCTCCATCATCGCTCTCTTCCCTCTCGGCCTCAACATGAGTCGAGAAAGTTACGAAGCTACCCAAGCCGCCGTGATTGCACAATCAATCATGGCAGATTTAAGTGATCAGGCTAGCGCTGGTTCAGGAAAATTGATTCAAAAAACGGGTACCAATGCCATGAGTGCGGCCAATTACGAAACCATTGCGTTAGGGTTAGCTAGCGGGGGCACAGACCGCTACATTTACCTCGCTTACGACCAGCAGATCCGAACCGAATCCTCCAATTCTCCAGTTATGCTCCGCCCCTGCGCCTCCTCCGTTTCCCTAAGCGGGCCGAACGAACCTCCGTGGTTCAACACGAATCCTCCTGCTGGAGCTATCTTCCTCGTCAAAGTCTCCCTCAAACACTCCTTTCGAATGTCGGCAAACGGAACCTCCAATCCTCAAAGGGTGGATGTAACGATCGAAAGCCCGGCCAATGCACCCGCCACCAACCGCGTCCAGTACGTCTTCAGCGGAGTTATCCCCCAAAATTGAAATCCTCCCCCCAGCCTTACCTAGCTCATCCTGACTCGCCGAAGTTAAGAGCGAAGCAGGATCACGCCACGTCCGCTAAGTCCGCCACGCATAATTCAAAACCACATTCGCACTTTCTAACATTCTTACATTCCCACATCTGCAGCCCTTCCCGTCCTTGGCGTCCTTTGCGTGAGCCAATCTCTTCTGCCAATCCAAAATTCAAAATCCAAAATCGCCGTGTTTCCTCCTCAATCCCTTCCTCCCTTAACTCTGCCCCGCGTCTGCGCCCCGACTGGCGTCGGGGCTTACCCCCCCGCTACTGCGTAGCGGCGTTCACCCTCATCGAACTCATGGCCGCCACTACCGTTCTCTCCATCATTCTTCTCATGATGGTCGGGATGCAGGATCAGATGTCCAAAGCTTGGTCCAACTCCAACCGCCGAACCGACGCCACCCGCGAAGCCCGCGCCGCTTGTCTCCTTATGGCTCGCGACCTCTCCACTTTTGCCATGCGCGGAAAGGCCTTTGGTAGATTTGATAGCTTCCCAACCAATCTAACCAACGCGGGTGTCCCTTTTTACTACTACAACGGATCGGGGGGACTTGCCCCAGGAAGCGCTCCGAATTGCGCCCAATTCTTTGGCCTTATTCCCCAGGTCAGCAAAACCAACGACTCTGCCGATATCGCTCTTGTTGGATACTATATTGCCCCAGCCACCAATACCAACGCCAATGGCTTCGTCACAACCAGCTACAATCTTTTTCGTTATTACGTCCCACCCTCGAATGCCGTAACTGGGATCGCGACTTGGCTCTCATCCCCCAATGGATCCGCCGCCGCGCTATTCACCAATATAGCGGACAATAGCGAAATCCTCGCCCGCAACTCCTGCAATCTACAGATTACATTTTACGGAAATTCTACGGCTCTTGTCACGAATGGCCTCAATTTAAGCAATGCCACATCCACGTCCAGCAAAGATTTTTACAGGGGCAACAAGATGGGAATCGAACTCTCTTTCTACCCTGAAGACTCGGCCCAAAAAATCACTAACTCCGCTTGGATGAACACGACTAATATTCGAAATTACGCCCGCTCCTTCGAATTTAAGATCGATTGCCCTAAAAACTGAAAGTCCCCATGCAAAACTTTATAAAAAACCCATCTTGGAAATCTTCCCCCAGTTTCGCTCTAATCAGCGTCCTAGCCCTGGTTTCATTGGCCGCTCTTACCGCCACCGCTTTCCTTGCTTCCGCCCGGCTGGAGCGCCAAGCCACTAGTTCCATCGGCATCACCACACGGCTCGAGATGGCTTTAAATTCAGGCAAAGTCTGCGCTTCCCAAGTCATCAACGACAATTCTCAATCTGATGTTGGGGGAAACACGCACATCGTCACCTACTGGCGGGGGGGTGGCAATAACGACTGGACCAACGAACTAGGCTACCCCTTCATCGGCCAGATTAAAGCAAGTGGCTCAGGGGGACAGCAGAGTGCCATCTGGTACTACTTCCCACTCTTCAGCCCGGCAGGCGTCACCAATCTCGACACCAACGTCATCCAAACCGCCATGCGATTCACCAATTTGCATCAAGGATCATTCTCTAACGATATGCAAGCTTACATGTCATCAACGAACGGTACCAACGGGTTCGCAAACAACCCCGGCTTAACGAATCCGAAATGCGTCCAAATTCCGCTGCTGGGTGGTCGCACCTCACCCCCCGTAGGTTGGGTCTATATAAATCAAGAAAAACGAAAACTGGGCAGTGCCCTCACCAATACTTCTCCCGCCGTCCGCATTGCCTGGTTTACCGAAGACCTAGAAGGCCTCATCGATGCCGAGCGGATGGGCGCCTCCACCCTCCGGGCTACTGGGACCAATTCAGAAGAAATTTCACTCACAAGTGCAACCGACACCAACGGAGGCAAAATAGTCGCTAATATCTCGACGTTCACAAATGCCCGAAAGGCATTTATATCCTATGGCCTTCTTGCTTCTGAAAACGTCAGCGGGATAACGAATTCAACCGATGCACGCTACTTTGCCAGCGGCCTTCGCGCTTGGGCCCCCACCAACCCCGCGTCCCCCAATAACGGCGCCCTGGCTTGGATTCCCCCTGGAATTCCCATAAGCGGAACCTCAAACGCCCCGAAGGGTTATACCAATCAAGGCTACACAAAATTCAATCTGAACAACCTCGCCACCAATTCCGGTTCTACTGGACAATCCCTTACCAACATTGCCCAAATTATTACTTCAAACCTATCGACCAATTTCCTCGCCCGTGCGGGAGGACTCACTAACAACAACCGGTTTGACTACGCAAAATGCATCGCCGCCAATATTGTGGACTACATAGACTCCGACTCCACCCCTTCCATTCTCACTGGGAATGGAGGATATCGCGGATGCGAAGCTCTCCCTCTTGTCAGTGAGGTGGCCATCGGAATTCAATGGACCAACCAAACACAAGGCACTCAATTTAATGAGAAATTCGAAGTTACCCCTGTGATCGAACTTTGGAATATGTACAATAAAACATACACAGGGACTCTATCTTTCGCCTATAACTGCTCTTTAGAAATCGGCAAGGGACTAACTGCAGGCCTCGGCGTAAGTCCAGCACTTTGCCTAACTCAAACACCTACCACGGGAAGCATTACAAACTCTTTCCCTGTTACGCTTGCACCAAACGAATATCGCGTTTTCATTATGCCCTCCCGCGGCTACTCAGTTCTCAGCGGGATCGGTGCGAACAACAAACCTACGTACAACACAAATACTTATTGCCGAGTCCCATCATCAAACGCATTTGCCACAAATATGGCCAGCCTAATGTGCGGTCGACCTAGGGCGATGGGATCCACAAATTTTTCTAGCTTTTGGGAACTGGCCGTGGGCGGAGTCATCTACGACCGCACAACATCCATCCAAGAGGGTTCGCGCACCATGTACTGCGAGCCCTATGTCACAGGATCTGCGAGGACTGCTGGTAACCATATGCCGGAGTGGCCAAGCCATGTGCCTAGTCTTCGACTCGACCCTGGCTCATCCGGTTCCCTCTATGGTACAGGAGACCCCAGAATGACTTGGTTTATGACGAACAGTACAACCGCTAATGGTCCTGGAATCATGAACGCCAATGATATAAGTGCGAGCGGATCTTTCGGCTATCGAAATCGAATTTGGGCCTATAGTGCAGGTTCTGGTGATGAGAGAAAAGGATCTACGAATCGGCCTGATCTGTGGCTGGATGGTGGTCATGCTGGCTCACCGAACGGACCTAGCACTAAACCAGGGGGCGACTACAAAGTTACAGATGCGCGCTGGACCGCGCTGACCAATAGACAAGCCTACACAAACCAGCCCTGCGCATTTATAGCAGACGCACCCATGCGTAATGTAACAGAGTTGGGCAACATTTTCGATCCAATTCAGTACGAAACGGCTCTCCTCACTACGAGCGCAAACAAACAACCTGTCAACCCGACAAACATCACCACCACTAGCCTTACCAATTGGCAGCAAGGCGGAGGCAACACACTTCGTATCGGGCGCGCCGAGCACCAACGATTTGCCTTTACCAATATGTACGGCAACAGCTCTCCCTCGATTCCAAATATGGGAATGTCTGCAGCGGCTCTACTCGATCTCTTTTGCCTTACAAACGGCGCCAGTGTTGGTGGTGGCCCCTACAGTATGGGCGGAGGTAAAATTAACCTTAACACCGCCCCCGCCCCTGTCCTCCGTGCCCTCGCAGGGGGAATTCTCCTAACCAACGACCCCGCGCAAGTACCTGCAAACTACACCATCCCACCTGCCATGGCTGAGGCCTTTGCCCAAGGAGTCATGCGTTTTCGCTCCAAATACCCTTTCCTAACCCCCAGCCACCTCTCTTTCATCGGCACCGATCCCTCTTGGCCCAACACCAACAACTGGCCTACTAATAGTGTATTTGGAAACACCAATACGATCACTCTCTCCACAGCACCTGGAAATACGCTCGGTTCCACGGCCAGAATCAGTCTCACCGAATGGAACGACCAAGCCGCAGAAGAGTGGTTTTCAAAAATATACGCACTCTCCTCCTGTCAAAGTCACAACTACCGCATTTATGTAGTCGCCCAACTGGTCGCCACAAATTCATCTGGCCAAACCAACGCCATCGGTCCACTGGTCAAAAAGTACTATCAGATATATGCTCGCAATGGATCTTCTGCCGGTGGGCAGAAAACTGATAGCACCTACCCGAACAATTCTATCTACACTTGGAATCCAGCAGTCGGAGTAATCGACATTTATAAATCTGCCTACTAGGTTATTAGGATGGCATTTCTCGCTCTCAACGCCCACTTCCATTATCGAGCTCTTTTATTTGTAGCGTCCCTATTTCTAGCATTATGCGACACAGGGCTTACGCAAGTTACCCTAGCTAATTTTTCTTCAGATCAGAAACAGGTTGAGATTTCTCTTAAAACTTCCACTGGAGAAGCCATAAAGTTAAATACCTTTTCACCTGGGCAGATCAGCGGCTCCTTCTCGTTAGATCCGCGCCCCACCGACTTCATTTTTGTGCACCCAACTTTAGGAACAAATACATTTAAGCTCACCCCATCCACCAACAGTCAGTCTTGGCTCGTATACTCTGTAGTTCGCGTGGTTCCCCCATCACCGGATAAACCCCCTGCCCAAAAACTTTTTGTTCAGAAACTCTCCCTAGGCCAAGATCGGGCGATGGGGTACAGAGCTTTTAATGTTTGCACCAACCCCGTCTTACTTCTTGTCGACGGTAAAATTGTGACTGTTCAACCCTCTTCGATCGAAAACGGAAGCGGATTTACCGAGCTTAGCCCCAAAAGACAAATTACCGTAGCAAACTCAGACGGGAGCGAACCTGTTACATCGAACCCCGAAGACCCCATTCCAGTCTGTTTTTTTATCTATCCGAAAGATGAAAAGGGCGGTGCAGCTTGGTCTAGTCTTACAGAGTAGTTCATGCCTACGAACCTGTTGAATAATATCGAACAACGCTAAGATATTTTGTCGTGAGTTTGATTGCTCTTTCTCCCCTTCTTCTATTGCGGCCACGGCTACTACCAGCACCAATTACTGCATCTACTCCAGCCGCTTAAAAAGTCTTTTCTGCGCACCTAAGTGCCGCCTTGCCAAGGCCCACGTGTGCATACTTAAACAAGCCTTAGGTTCTCATCCAAATTCCACGCAATCTCTACATGTGCGCTCGAATTCGCGCCGCCAACTCTCTCACCCCAAAGACCTCCGTCTCCCGGTGCCCGCCTAAAATCAGGTTGATTCCAAGCTCCCTAGCCTTCACCTCCGTCGGATAGTCCGCCTCACCCGTGATCAGCGTGTCTAACCCCGCCTTCACCACCTGATCCAGATCCTCAAATCCCCCCGTCACAATCCCTATCCTCCGACAAACTTTTGGTCCTGCCTCGATTACCTTCACACCATCCCACCTTCTTACCTTCTCACCTTCATTACTCCTCAAATCCCTAATCCGAAATCCCAAATCCGAAATCCGAATTTTCACCCCTTCCACCTTCCACCCGATTGCTCTTCCCATGGCTACACCGAAAGGTTTGCGCTTCGATTCACCCAATCCCAACGCTTTCAGAAGGCCTATTGAATTTCCTAGCTCCGGATGGGCATCCAACGGCAGATGTGACGAGTAAATCGCCACCCCCAACCTCTTCGCCTCCCGAATCCTTTTGACCCGTATCTTTCGGTCCAAAGCCGAACTCCCCCAAAACAGCCCATGATGCACCATCAGAAAATCCACCTCCTTCTTCCCCGCCTTTCGAATCGACTCCATATCTGCATCCACCGCCCACCCAATCCTTTTGACCTGCCGACCATGCGTTACCTGCAACCCATTTCTCGCCCCTGGATAGTCGCGGAACTTCTTTGTCTTTAGGATCTGATCACACTGCCTCGCTAAATCAGCTGGTTTTCCACCCGTCCCTTGTCTCTGTTTCACAGAAGAACTCTAACTCCACTTTCTAACTATTTACACCCACACTTTCCCATCCCGCGTTCTTCTAGCTGCCACTATTTTATAGCACTTCCAGACATAGTCACTTTTCAAGGTACAACTTAAACTGTAACACGTGTTACAATTTAAAAAATACCTCCAAACGGAAATTTGGCCCCTTCTGCAGGCCTCAAAAGAGGCAAATCAGATCGTTTGGCTATTTCTTAAACTGTAACACGTGTTACAGTTTAAGAATGCCAAGAAAGCTTCGCGTTGCTGAGGCGCTTTGCCTTGTGGGATGGGCCACGGGCAAGTTTCTCGCCCGTGCCTCAGCGACCCATACCGCGGATCTCCTCTCTTCTCTTACCCATCTGGGTCTAGTCGGCGCTCAAGCTCTACGCTTGCTTGTACATCATCAGTTCATACGCAAGTTGCCAGGTCCTGATGCTAGATCCTGGGTTTATCAGTTGAACGACGACTCCTTCTCAAATTACCCACCCATGGACGATCCACTTCCACGATGGAACCAACCATGGGACAAAAAATGGAGATTGCTCAACTTCGATATTCCTTCTCGACCGACAATTCTGCGGCAACGCCTTTCTCGCTGGTTACATCGCAATCGACTTGGCAATTTGCAGCACAGCGTTTGGATCTGCCCAACCCCTCCACCAGACTTATCGGAGTTATTCAGCAAGGGAATGGATCCTCACACTCTACTTTTGTGGGAATCCTCGACGCCCCACGGGATTCGCCCCGTTGATTTAGTAAAACAGGCTTGGGACTTTCTCAAAATTAATGAATCGTACGAGTTGGTAATCCAGCGGGCACTACAATCGCGGAGGCCCGAAAAGATTCGCGAAGCTACCCTGCTTTGGCATCGCGCACTCGCTGGCGATCCTCTTCTCCCACGCGAACTCTATCCGAAAGATTATCTCGGATTTAAGACCATGGATGTACTTCGTAAGGTTTGGCTAAAGCATATTTCTGGCCCAAGCTAAATCGATGAGCGTAGTCGTGGTTCTGGAGCATGCGGATTGGCTGATCGTCGATAAACCGGCAGGTCTATTGGTTCATCCCACCCGACCCGATGGCACCATCACCCTCATTGATCACCTTCGCGAGATGTATCCAAACGAATTCCTCAGCCTTATCAGTCGCCTCGACCGCGAAACCAGTGGCCTTCTTCTCGTCGGTCGTGGCAAAGAAAACGCCTCTACACTCGGCAAAATGCAGCAGCGCCGCGAAATTCATAAAAGTTACCTGGCCCTCGTCCACGGTCGCCCACCCGAATCAGGCCTCATCGATCAACCCCTCGATCGACTCGGGAAACATCAGCTCAGCAGAATTTACATGCGCCAAGGAGTCGTCGCAGGCACCTACCCAGCCCAAACCGAATACAAAACAGTCGAAACCCGTACCCACCCCACACTCGGCAAGATCAGCTTGGTCGAAGCCACCCCAAAGACAGGTCGACTCCACCAAATCAGAGCCCACTTCGAACATATCGGATGCCCAGTCGTGAATGACAAGATCTACGGCCAACCAGATAATGTATTTATTGACTATATCGATAAAGATACTAGAAATCAGCCAAAAATGGCAAGACACAGCCTACATTCTGCCAAATTATCGTTTATTTGGCTAGATTTGCCTGTTTCATGTGAAATCAAGCTTCCTTCTGATCTTTCTGCTATATGGATGGGGTCTGACCCCACCTCTGACCCCACCTCTGACCCTGCCGCTCATCACGCTGAGCTATCGGTATGAGTGGACCGATCTATCGGTTACCTCCCTACAAGGTGGAGAAGCTCTTACTGGCCACGGCCGAAACGATCGATTGGGGTGTAAAGCTTCTCGGCGTTCCCTCCCTCTGGCGTGAAACTAAAGGAGAAGGCATCAAGGTCGGAGTTCTCGATACAGGGATTGCCCTCGAACATCCCGATTTAAAGTCTGCCATTCTCGAAGCCCGCGACTTCACCCGCAGTCCCTCCCAAGCTTACGATGCCCAAGGTCACGGCACCCACGTCTCCGGCATCATTGCCGCCCGACGCAATGCCAACGGAATTGTCGGCGTCGCTCCTGAATCCAAAATTATCATGGCCAAGGTCCTTAATGACGAAGGCAGTGGTACCAGCGCTGACATCGTTGCAGGGATTCGCTGGGCAGTTGAAGCTGGAGCCGACATTCTTTCCATGAGTCTTGGTAGTCCAGAACCGGACGAAGAGATTCATCAAGCACTCCTGCTCGCCATTTCCAAAGGTGTCTTTGTTATCACCGCCGCCGGCAACGAGGGTCCCGAGTTGGATACCGTGGGCTATCCCGCCGGTTTCCCCGAAATGGTGGCCGTGGGATCTATCGATCGCACAAAGAAGCTCTCCAGTTTTTCCTCCCGTGGACGTCAGGTCGATATCGTGGCGCCCGGAGATCAGATCACCTCGTGCTACCCACCCCGAAGTTATGCCGTGCTCAGCGGGACATCGATGGCTACCCCCTTCGTCTCTGGGATTGTCGCTCTCATGCTGGCGAAGCATCGCAGGTTAGGAGGAAAAACCCCCGTTGAGACCCAGCAGGATATGATTGAACACCTTTGTCGTAGCGCAGACGACGCGGGGAAAGCTGGTTTTGATCCGCTCTACGGCTGCGGTATCATCAATCCAGCGAAGTTAATCCGAGAGTGATTCCCCGTCGAGACGGAGGCTCTGCCTAGCTCGATGCCGTTGGTTGCAGTTCGACTCCCTGCAACGGAATTCGGGAAACAATTTTCCCATCGTAGAGAATATCCAGAGAGTACTGCCCTGGTGCAGGCAAACGCAGCCCCGCAATATTAAAAATAAAGTTTTGGCTCCAAAAAAAAGACTGCGGGGGAGGTTCCCCCATGGTGAATTCAATTTTCGGGCCGCCATCTGGGAGGATTTTCTTTCCGTCTTGATCAATAAACGAGATTTGGATGGTATGTTTACCCTCGTCTCCCGTGCGAAAGAGAAGCCGCAGAGCAATGGCGCAGTGCGGGTGCACCGCGGGGTATTGGCGAGCGCAGATGGTATCGAAGGAGCCGAGGACGCAAAGTTTACCTTGGTAATCGCTCGCTGAATCGGCGATGAGGGCGGTGAGAAGCTCCATCCCCTGATCATACCTAAAGCCCTACCTTTTCAAGCTAAGTAGGGGCACCCTCGCATGCCAAACTAGATCTCTGCACCAAAATTTCCGCCTCCCCTCATCTTCTTCTTTCTCTTATCCTAGTATCCATGGCTAAACCACCCTTTCTCGTCTTCATTATGGCTGGCGGAAGTGGGGAGCGATTCTGGCCAATGAGCCGTAAGGCGAAACCCAAGCAGCTACTCAAACTGGTCTCACCTCATACCCTTTTGGAAGAGACCGTACGACGTCTTCGTCCACTCGCCCGAAAACCTGCAGATCTGCTCATCTTAACCAATCACGCTCAGATCCCAGGAGTTCGCAAAGCCTTACCAACCTTTCCCAAGAGCTCCCTAATCCCAGAACCCGCCAAGCGCGACACCGCCCCCGCCGCCGCTTTAGCCACCGCCCTGGCGATGCGTCGTCATCCCGAGGCTATTCTCGCTCTCCTGCCAGCCGATGCGGTCATCGGGAAATCTCCAATCTATCGGGCCCAGTTGGCCGCAGGTGCACGAGCCGCCCAAGCCACCTCATCCTTTGTCACCCTAGGAATTAAGCCCTCCCATCCTGCGACGGGATTCGGCTATCTTTACCTCGGGGCTAAAACTCTGCCTAAGATTAAGGGCGGACCTTTCCACAAAGTGCGCCGCTTCGTAGAAAAACCCTCGTTAGCGAAAGCGAAGAAATATTGCCAATCAGGCCAGTACGCTTGGAATGCAGGCATCTATCTTTGGAAAGCCTCCACCTTTCTGGCCGAAGCGCGCCGACAACAACCCAAGCTGGCCCGATTTATCGAACGTTTCCCCAAGCGTGGCTCAGGAGCTTTGGCCGAAGCTTACGTGAAGCGAGAATTTCCAAAGTTACCAAAGATCTCAGTCGACTATGCGATTATGGAAGGAGCCAAGTCTGTCTTGGCAGTGAAGGCAATATTCCCTTGGGACGATGTCGGTTCGTGGAGCGCCCTGCCTGCCCACCTTCCGACCGATAAAAAAGGAAACACCTTTCGCGGCTCAGTGGTGGCAATCGATTCCGAAAATAGCCTCGCCCTAGCTGAAGGCGGGCGGACGGTGGCTTTGCTCGGGACAAAGGATCTTGTGGTGGTCGATACTCC
>CAMCNF010000029.1 GCA_945876115.1 Verrucomicrobia subdivision 6 bacterium
GTCAAATCTCGCTCCGTTTTACTGACCTCTTTCAGTTCCGGCACATCAAAAACCACCGAAGGTTGGATCATCACGACCAACTCCCGGCGTTCGGTGTCGTCCGTGGTGCTTTTAAAGAGATTTCCAATCAATGGAACCGTGGAAATAAAGGGGATTCCCGAACTGGTCTTGGAATCCGTCTGAGAGATCAATCCACCCATCAGGATTGTGGCTCCATCCGGCACAATGATGGTGGTTGTCAGTTTTTGGGTATCGATTTTAGGCACGGAGACTCCACCCCCGATCTGAGTTTCACTGTTGATCCCCTTCGCCAACGTGTCGTTCGTCTCGACAATCTGCAGACTGATTTCGCGAGCGCTGTTAATCAGGGGAACGACCTCGATTTTCAAAACGACATCCTGATACTGAATATTTGACTGTTGCGACCCAGAAGTGGTCGTCGCGCCTCCACCCCCCCCGAGGGTCGTTACCGTGCTGGTAGGTACGGCAATTTTTTGCCCTTGGAAGATGGTCGCCTTTTTATTGTTTGCCGTAAAAACGGAAGGACGGGAAGCCACGCGAAAATTGCCCGTTGCGGTGAGGGCGCTGACATAGACATTCAGCGTGTTCCCAATAAATGCGGCGATCTGCATTCCGGGCAACCCATTACTTGCGGCAACATTGGCTAACTGTGCCATGGTGGCGGCCGACTGCATCAAAGGAGTGTTGGTCGTGATCACACTTCTCCCCCCTCCCACCGAGTTAACGCCTGACGTGGAATCCCCAGTAAATCTTTGCAGGACATTGACGGCAAAGGAGTCGCCGTTGGCCACGAGCAACTGACCAATTACCGTGGCCAGATAAACCTGCATCGGGCGTTTGTCCAATTTTGTTAAAATTGCTTTCACTTTTTCCCGGGATTCCGGTTGCCCGATCACGAGAATCGAGTTCGCCCGATTATCCGCAATAATTCGCGTCTTCCCCACGATAATCGAATCGGCGGCTGCCTGCTCCCCGGGCTCGCTCAAGATATCCGCAGGATTTGCGGTGGTGCCACTGGTCCCCGCGGGCCCACCTGTCACCCCACCCACCCCAATTCCGCCACCCACTGTGCGGCCCGCTCCTGCCCCGCCCGTTGCCCCAGCATCGTCCCCCTCTTCCTGCAACATATCCTGCAGAATGGGTAGCATATCGGAGGCGGAAACATAGTTCAGGGGCTGTTCGTAGGGGTCGCTCAAATCCACCGCGATATCAAACTGCTTAATCAAGGAACTAATCGACGCAAAATCAAAAGGACTGGCAATTACCAGAATCCGGTTCGTTCTCGTATCCGCAATCAGCTGAATATCCCCCGCAAAACCACTTTTACTTCCACTAATCGTCACCCCTGCAGATCCCCCTGCCGCACTAGGTAGTCCAGGAATCCCTGGTTGCGCCGCTTGACCCGTCGCTGCTCTCGCCGCTGCTCCCCCGCTCCTCTCCTCCCGCTTTTCCAATATCTGCGTAATCAGCTCGACTACGCGGTCGGCGTTGGCTTGCACCAGCTGAATAAAACTTCTTTTGCTCTCAGGCGCAGGGGTATCAATCATATCTCGCACCTGAATCAATCGCCGAATCAGTGTTGAATTTTCCGTGATCAGGACCTGATTCGCCACCGGCACAGGCACCAAACTGCCATAGGGATGCAACGTGATGAACTGCTCGAAAATCGGCACCGCATCCGCCGCCGCCAAGTGGATCAATGGCATAACATACGAAGCCACCACCTCTCCCTCAGGCAACTCGCTTTCATTCGTACAAAGAAAGACTCCCTCACTCCGCGGATTCTTACCCCCAGCGGTGTTAATCACTTTGACCGAGTTCTTATCCATGGCAATGAATGCATACCCATTGAGCAATAAGGTCGATTCAATTAGACGGATCGCCTCGGCCTTAGTTACCGGCTGATTTAAAGTCAGACTTAAATTTGCTCCGCCACCAAGCAGACTGGCATCCTTGATCAAGGTGACTCCCTTTAACTTCTCATAGACGACAAGGAAATCCGAAACTGGATTATTCGGAAATTGGATCGTATCAGGAGAAACCATCTCAGGCTCAGAAACCACCACTCCCTCTCCGGTTGCGGGCAAACCCGCCCCGCTGGGAACTGGGGATAACTCTTGCGCCCAAATCCGTTCGCCCACCACACTCAAAAAACACAGCAAGGCTAAAGACAAAGCAAAATTAGCTCTCATTTTTTGCCTCCCGGTGGAATTGGAATTACCCGCCGCCGAATCACCGGTGCCGGCGCTTGTTGCCCCACCCCACTGGCTGCCTTCTGCCCTGGATTAACCTGAGCCTGCCCAGGCAATCCAGGAATGGGCGGTTGGGCTTGCATCGCCACAGGAGCTTGTCCAGTGGGCGCGGCACCCCCACCCGTCACCTCGTATTGCAACTCCGCCATCTCCGATCCCTTCTGAATTTTCGCTTTCATCTTCGAGGGATCACCCAAAGGGTCTTTCTTTAAATCCAGTAAGATCATCCCTTGAGCGGACGGGGAAGGCTTCCTTCCAACCAAAATACGATCGGGCTTTGTTTTATTAGCCACCATCACGTAATCCTCTCCCTCCAACCGAACATAGCCCCCCAAAACCAGCTCCTTGGCAAAAGCCGCCTCCGCCGTAGCCGAGGCCAAGGTAAAAGGAGACTTCTTACCCAAGGCCGTATAACGCGATAATTCCAAAGCCTTAGGCAGACCCGAACGGGTTTCTACGCGTGGCGGAGCTTCTGCAACATTGGTGGGTAAAACAGGGGCCATCTCTCCAAATCCTATCCCCTCCATGAGATAAAAGAGGAGAACTCCTCTCGCAGTTGTGAAGAACTTGTTCACTGCTTGTTAACCCTAAAAAACTGCCCCACCTCCGCCTCCCCCGTCATTTTAGGAGGCTCAGCGCTCAGCTTCAAATTTAGCATGGTCAGTGCCACTCCACTCTCAGGTTGGTACAGATCGACAATCCACCTCGTGAACTGCTCCAAACTCCCCGTCAGGCGCATCCGATTACTATAAATCGTACAGCTGACTCCAAATCGCGGCGCCTGCAGGTTCTGCTCCTCAATCTTTAATCCCGCCTTAGCAGCCGTGCTCTGGGACTTCTTTTGCAAGGCAGGGGCAGGGTTGTCCGCGGGTACCATTTTCAGATTTTTCTCCAACCACTCCGCCTTCTCCTCCCACTCCACTTTCTTGTCCATCCAGCCCTTCGCTTCCGCCAACTCATCCGTTTTCTGTAAAAGGTTACGCCGATTGGTCTGATCGACGCTCAGAAAGAGCTTCAATCCCAGCAGATGGATGCCGACAAATACCGCCAATCCAAAAAAGAGCATCAGCTTTTTTTCATGGCGCGAGAACATTCGCATCGGAACCTCCTTCCTCTTCTTTGGCCACCTCAGCCCCTGCTGGAATTCCCTCTACTTGAAACCGAGCATTGCCGTTGGGTAACAGTGTCGGCTGCGGATGACGCCACTGATACTCCGAAAGCATCGGCTCCTTCTTCAGCCACTCAAAATACTTCTCCGTCTGCTCAAGATCCTTCCCCTCCCCCTGAAGAAGAAGCCGCTTCGTATTGAAATCGAAAGTGGTCAAGCGCACTCCATCAATCTCCCCGGGATCTTTCTCAATCAAGGGTCGGGCTACCTCCCAAAGCAGTTCCAAAGCGTTTATCTTCGGATTCACTAAGGCTGCCGCCTCCTGCCAACTCTGTGAGGCTTCTCTTATTTTCCCCGCCTCGGGAGCAATCCCTGCCAACTCTTTATCAACTTTCTGAAGTTGAATCAGGGGTACCGCAAAATACACTAGTGCCGCCAGAATCAACACCACGTAGGCCGCCAGACCCGTCCGGATCGTCCTTGTCTTTTTCGCCTGCTCGGTTTTCGCCAAACGCCGCTCCGTCAAAAGAGGTGGTTGCAAATCCCAAGGACCTGCAGGCAACCGCGGCGCAACCCTCGGCTCGGTCCGCACTGGGCACGGGAGAAGGGACAAAAACTCCTGCACTCCTGCCCCTGGATCCCCTTCCTCCCGCAAAGCCAGCATGTTGAGATCAGGTAAAGTTCCCTCCGCTTCTAGTTGCGCCAATAAAGCCCCCACCTCTGTCGCCGTTCCCGCTTGCAACTCACGCGCCAGCAAAGGTTGTGTATGTAACCATTTTCCACCCGAGTAAAAATCCACCACCCACCGACCCAGCTCTTTTCGTAGAACCGCAGAGGATCCACCCCCAGGCGCAGGCAAAACTCGAGCCGCGATCTCATGACGCCCCGCTTGATCCAGCAGCCAACTCTCTTCCAAGGGACCCGCTAAAATCGCGGTTGCTTCTAATTGCCTCAGGCCTGGCTCGTCCTGACCCGCCACCGCCACTGGCTCTGTCCGAATCGACTCCATCCCCCAAACCGCCGCCTCAGGATTAGCCCCGAGCATGTTCCTAGCCTCCAAAGCAATTTTCGCCAAATCTCTCGGCGCGATTCCCTCTTCAACCGATATCCAAAGGGGCACAGAAAGAAAAGAACGGGAAGGAAGACAAACCACCGCTTGATCCGGTGCTCGCAGCTTCTGAGGATCCTCCGCAGGCCCCATACACTGAGCTTCCCCGTCTGCCGTGCTCCACAACTCCCACCCCTCAGGCCCTGGAAAAACAAAGACAGGACCAGAAAGGTTCTTCCCTTTTATCTTTTTAACTTTGATCTTTTTCACTTTGAGAACCTTTTTCTTCATGGATTTTCATCCTCCTTGGACCAGCGAGCCTTCACCTGCGGAGGATTCGATGTGCGGGAAATTAAAGCCACTACCTTTCTTTTAGCCTTACCAACAAACCCCGTCGAGGTTACCCGCCAAAGATCCTCTTCCACCACCACCACCCGATCCATCCACTTGTCGTAATTTGCGTCCAACAGAGGCAACCCCTGCGTCACCAGATCATCCGCTGTCCCTGAGATCTGATCTGGACCGGGACGCTGGCGCATGAAATTCGTGGCCGCCCCAGCCCCCAATCCTAACCAGGCCTCAATCAAATCCTGCTCCGCACTACGCAAAGACAGCTTCCCCCCCCCGTACACCGTGAATTTACTGAGCACATCAACACCCTTACTTCCCTCCTTTGCCTCTTTCGCCATCTCCGCCCATCCCACCACCTTTCCCAGTTCTTCGATTTTTTCAAATGGACCATTTCGCACCGTACTCTCCGTTCCGCTATTCGAGCCCGTGCTCAGTCCATCCACATCAACCCAGTCTAATAAGGCATCAATCAACGAAGAAGAAGTGGTTAAATTAACCTCCCACCCTGCAAATAGATTTTGCAGAACCGACCTAGCTAACGTTTTGTCCCCCAACAACAGAGCATTGATGTTGATCCTGGCCGCATCCTCCGACATATCCTTGGCCTCAATTTCAAAATGAACCTCCACGGGGGTCTTTCCTGTGTACCAACCCTCCTGCAATTTTCCGCTCAACTGTCGCGCGGCTTCCGCCATATCTTCAGGACGTAGTTGACTGTGCAACGCCATCTGAATTCCTGACTCCGCCACCAACATCGCTCTCGCATTTTGCAATGCGGCCACCTCCTGCCCAATCTGCCTCTGTAAAATCGCCACTAAACCAAAAAGCGCAGCAGAAATAAGCCCCACTGCCCAAAGTACCACGATTAATGCCACCCCAGAGGAACTGGCCAGATGTGTTCTTTTTTTCATCACTCTATTTAGGGGCCTACTGAGGGGTTCGTGTTTGTCGAAGCAGGAAAACCCCGAAAAACCGGATCCACTGGCGGTTGCCCGTTCGGACTCATTCCTGCGGGTATCCAAAAGATCCCCGTGTTCGTTACAGCTCTCTTACCCATCTTGCGTACTAGCACCATCTTGAGATAGGCAGGTTTGATCGGCTCCGCCCAAGTGGAGGAGTCCATCTTAGCTTGATTCCTTGGATCTCCCGCAAACCAGCGCAAATCCTCCACCTCCCTCATCAACCGAAAGGTATTCACCTCGGGCTTTTTCTGCGCCTCTGTCGTCGACTCGGTAAATATTTCCTCCAGCACCAGCTCCTTGCCATCCCCTGTCGAGGCCTTCTTTAACTCAAGCCGCAGAACTCGCACTCCGCCAAATCTCTCAGGAAAAATCGCCACAGGAGAATTAGTCAGCGAAAGAGTCTGACCCCCTCGCGCCTGCTCTAAACTCACCTGAGACTGTATTGGCAAATCCAAACAAAGTTGGCGTACCAAAGCAAAAAGTCCGCTTACTTCGCGACTTCGTAGACTGGATTTCGCCGCCTCATCCGCCGCCATTACAGAAAATTGCACCAACTGAAAAATCACCCCAAATATCAGGATGAGAATGGTCAAACCCAAAGTCACCTCAATCAAGGTGAAGCTAGCAGAAGCTGAATTTTTACCTCTCATCGCGTCGGCCACAGCAGAAAGGAGATTCCTTCAAGAACCTCCCCCTTTTTTGTCTCCGCCCGTATTTTCACCTGCCACCACCCACTGATCGTTCTCGGTCCCGCTCCTGGAGCCGAGTTGGGTAACTCAATCGGAGGGAGCACTGGATTTACGCTTTGGGTTAAAACTAGAGACCCATCATCACTGACAGCGACAAAACCTTCTCCCGTGAGCTGTAGGTTGTTCGTCGACGCCAGGATTTGCGCGGCCAAGGACTCCACCGCCTGCCGTCGCCCTCCCGATCGCAAGAGCGCCAAGTTAATTCCTAGTACATCGTTCAGCGCCGCCGCAAACCCTATCGCCGCAAAGGCAAAGATGGCCACGGCTAGCATCACCTCAATCAAAGTAAATCCCCCCGCTTTTTTTCTCATCGCTTGGTCTGCTTTTCCGTCACACTCTCTCCCGTCAAGGCATTGAAAGAAAACTGCGATTCGTTATCCCCATGCTTGAGTAAAACCTGAATCGGCTCGACCACTCCTCCACCCGTGAAAAGCCACTGATAATCCTCAGGAGTTTTCCACCCCCGTTGCCCCAAAGAAAGGTTCAGCGGCGTCACAATCATCATCTCCACCTCATCGGGAAACCGTTGCCCACCTACCCCTCGACCTCCGAGCATCACTCTCTGAGCAACGCCCGTTTCCAAAGCCTTCTCTCTTGCCGCCCCCGCCTGCTCTTCCAGCAGACTGCGGGCCTTCGCTAAATCCTTATCCCCACCTGTGCTCGAAAGAAAAACCGCCGCTCCCCCCATGAAAATTACCCCAATACCAACCGCCAACATAATTTCTAAGAGGGTGAACCCACCCTGCCCCGCCATCTTCGGTCGCCAGCTCATCCGACCTCCCTCCCCTGCCCTTACTTCGAACTAATATCGTCGCCCTTGCCCCCTTCATCCTTACGATCTGCACCCGTCGAATACACGCGAAAACCCTTGGCTGAGGAAGAGTCCACCTTGTACTGGTAAGACTGACCCCACGGATCTTTCGGTTCTTCTTCAAATCCCTTTCCCGTACCCACCAACGCTTTCAGCCCCGTAGATTGAGAGAGAGGAACTCCCCCGCTCTTCATTTCATACATCCGCACTTGGGTAATAATCGCCTGCAAGTCACCCCGCGCCCTCTGCTCTTTCGCAAACTCCAGATTTCCCGTCAGCATATATATCGCCGAGCCCATCAGGACGGTGATGATTCCCACCACCAACATAATTTCAATTAAGGTGAATCCCGCCGTCGTTTTAAGATAAGGTCGCTTTTTCATTCGGTACGTAATCCTACGACTCTACTGCCAGATGACAATCCTGTCCGTAGCTTCGGACCCGCCGATCCCGCACCCACCGTCCAACCGCCCCGAGCAGGACTAGGCAGGGAAACCACCGCGGGAGTTGGGGGAACCGCTTGCGCCACTGTCGACACCGTGGCTTGAACTGACGCAAAGACCACCTGCAACCGCAAATTTCGTAACGTCGTCTGCGAAGCCAAACCCGTCTCCCGCCAATCCACCTGGTTCTCTCCCGAGCGCAGAACCCCCGCAGGCACATACACCACCACCTTGCGCCAACCCCCATACCCAATCTCCCTGCTCCTCAAATTTTCTCGATACCCAGGATCATCCAACCCAGGTGTCTCAACTGCCAACCCACCCATCGCTTGCCCATTCACCCACACCGAAGGCTCCTCCCCTAGACTCAAACCCGCCACCTGCGCTTCAATTCTCCCGTACGCTGGCTTCCCCGCAATCGGCGCAACGAAACGGACAGGATTTTGGGCGTCAATCTTCACGGGCCCCGCATCCAGTACCGCATCCATCACCGAACCTTTCTCCTCATCCACTGGAAGATGCCTCCCCGCACCCTGCAACTCATCCGCCGGAAATATTTTCCCCGTAGGCGTCAAGTACAACCCCGAAGGCGCCGTCCAACCTGCTGCTAAGACCAGAGGCTCCACCCAGATCAGATCCACTCGCTCGAGGGCAGGCAAGGTTCCCGTCGATTCAACTACGATCTGACCTGGCCCATCCAAACTTTCCCGTTCGATCAAAAGGGTTCGCTGATGCAAGGAGGCCGCACGCTCGAATAAATTACTGCATAACGTCACCGCCCTCCTAGGCCCCTGCCAAATCACCCGCGCAAAACCATCCGCAGGCTCTCGAAAGACAAAGGTGATCGCCAGTTTCGCCTCTCCCACCGGCGGCCGGATCTGCGCCCGCCAAGTAAACATGTTAAATCCTGGCTGCGCCAAAACTGGCCCAAACCAAGAAGGGAATGGCTCTCCCGTTTTCCTCGCATCCCAACTGGCAGGAGGAATCGAGTGGCCCGGAGGCGCTTCTGCTGTTCCTAGGGATCCCGCCCAGAGCAGACAGAAAAGCCACCCCAATCGAGCAAGATCATGTCTCCGTTTCTTCACTCCTCCCATCTTGGCAGGAAGACGGATACCTTCGCGGGCAACTCACCAGCTTGCTCACTCCCCCCGTCAACAACCCACGAACCAGCAAGAATAAGTTATTAGAGACCTTTTCGCATTCCCGACATCGCCCCGAAGATACTTGTGATAATCGAATACACCACCACACCCACCACCAAAGCAATCACCACGATGATCACTGGCTGAATCAAGGCCGTGATCCGCTGAATTTTACGATCCATCTCTTTCTCAAACCGCGCTCCCGCCTTGTCCAACGCCTTCGATAAGTCCCCTGTTTGCTCACCCACCGCTACCAAATCCAAAAACATGTCGGAGAAGCCTCCCACCTGACGCAAGGCCCGACTCAAGGAGTACCCCTCCGAGATCTGCCCCGCCGCCTTCTCCAATCGGAGCCGGTAAAACGAATTCGGAGTAGCCTGCGTCACCAACTGCATCGCCTGGAGAAGTGTCACTCCATTGATTAGAAGATTAGCCAAGGTCTGGCTAAACTGCGCATAAAAGGCCGCTTCCAAAACCGCTCCCGCCACCGGAATGCTCATCCGCGCCTGATCCCACCAGATCCGACCCAATGGTTTTTGAATCCACTGCCAAAATCCTAGCCCCCCCAACGCCAGACTCGCCGCCAAAAGCCAACCATAGTGCACCAAAAAATAACTCGTTCCCAATAATAGCTTCGTAACCAGCGGGGTCGTCTCGGGAGATTTGCTAAAGAGACTCTCCAACTGGGGCACCAGCACAACCACGAACAGCACCATCAGCAAAATACCCGCCCCACTGACAAACATCGGATAGATCAAAGCTTGAATCACCCGTCCTTTCAGATCGCTCAGCTTTTTCAAATAAAGTACCTGCCTTTTTAAGATCGAGCCCAAGGCACCGCTCACCTCCCCCGCCGCCACTAAGTTGCAGTACAGATCAGAAAAACTCGCCGAGGCCGACTTCAGCGCACGCGAAAGACTGGTTCCCTCTCGCACTTGGTTCCGCAAACTCTGGGCTACCGCCTTCAAAGCAGACGCCTCCGACCTCTGCTCCATCATCTTCAGCGCCCCCTCCAACTGCAGACCCGCATCCAACAAATCTCCCAACTCCTCCGTAAAAGAGATAATCTGACTCTCCGTCATTAACTGCTCCCCAGCCCCGCTCTGCCCTACCCCCTTCGCCGTCCCCGTCTCGATCAACCCCTCTTGCTGCAGACGCAAAGGACGCAATTTAAGCTTACTTAAACTCGCTAGAGCCTCCTGCCGAGTATTCGCCTCTAACTTTCCCGCAGTTCGTGCTCCCCCGGCCGCCAAAGCCTCATAGGTAAACGTAAGCATCTCAAGCCCCAGGATTCCGATTCGATTCCACCACCGTCACCCGCACCACCTCCTCAATCGTCGTCGTTCCCTCCGCCACCTTGTCCCAACCGTCATCCCGCAAATTTCGCATCCCTTGCGACTTCGCCATTTCCTTCAGCGCCGCATTCGTCGCCTTCGCCGTAATCATTTCTTGAAGTTGAGGCGTAACCAAACAGATTTCAAAGATCGCGCGCCTACCTTGATACCCCGTCTGGCGACACCGATCACATCCTACCGCCCGATACGCCGTCGCCGCTTTTTCTAAAGGAATTTTGATATCCCTCAAATAAGTCTCCGAATACTGGCCAGGTTCACAGCACCAAGGACATAGCACTCGGACCAGTCTTTGCGCCACGAAAGCCCGCACCGAAGACCCCACCAAAAATGGCTCAATCCCCATATCCACCAACCGAGTGATTCCCCCGATCGCATCATTGGTGTGCAAAGTCGAGAAAACCAAATGGCCAGTCAAAGCCGCTCGAATTGCGATCTCGGTTGTTTCCACATCCCGCATCTCACCCACCATCACCACGTTCGGATCTCCCCGCAAAATGCTGCGAAGGCCCGCCGCAAAAGTAAGATTGATCTCTGGCTTCACCGCGATTTGCACCACTCCAGGAATCTTATTTTCAACAGGATCCTCAATCGTCACGATCCGACGATCCTTCGTGTTCAGCGATGCCAGAAATGTGTAGAGGGTTGTCGACTTCCCTGATCCCGTGGGACCGGTAATCAGAACAATCCCATTGGGTAAAGCCAGCAGCCCCCGCACCATCTCCGAGTGAGCCGCCCCCAGTCCCATCTGTTCGAAATCAAATCTCTGCTGGCCCAATAGACGAAGGCTGATCGACTCCCCCGTCACCGATGGAATCGTTGCGATACGCACATCGATCGGTCGGCCCTCAAACTCCAGATTGATTCGGCCGTCTTGC
This sequence comes from Verrucomicrobia subdivision 6 bacterium, assembly GCA_945876115.1. Lineage (GTDB taxonomy): Bacteria > Verrucomicrobiota > Verrucomicrobiia > Methylacidiphilales > Verrucolacustridaceae > Verrucolacustris. Next base: position 11,118 of record CAMCNF010000029.1, read on the forward strand.
GGTAACCGCCGCTCCGCAATATCCAGATGAGCCATGATCTTAATTCGGGAAATGAGCGAAGCCTGAAACAACTTGATTCGTGGCGGAACCGGAATATTCCGCAGCACCCCGTCGATTCGGTAGCGAATCTGTAAATCGTCCTCCAAAGGCTCGATATGAATATCCGTCGCTCGCTCCTGCAAAGCCTCACGGATAACTTGATTCACAAATTTAATTACCGATGCCTCCGAATCATTCTCATCCAGTACGGTCGTTTCCTGTTCGAGATCATTGGCCGAGGCAAAGTCCCCACCTCCCTCAAGAATCTCATCAAAGGTCTCTGCCCCCACCCCATACCCTCCCCGCAATCCATCCAAAACCGCCCGTCGAGGCGCCAGCATCCATTTACATTCCCCCGTCCAAAACCCAGCTAAAGCCTGCCGTGCCAAATGGTCAAAGGGATCAAAACAGAGGACGGGAAGTGGATCCCCTTCCGCTGGGGTAACCGGAAGCAAACGATGCCGCAGCGCAAGCTTCGCCGGAAACTTATCCCGCAAGGGGGCAGGAATCGGCGGAATTTCTCCCTGCCACACCGGAAGACCAAGGGACTCGCCCAACTTCTGCGCAAAGACTTTCTCGTCCACCTGACCCGTTTCCAAAAGCGCATTGACCATCGAACGCTGTTCCACCGCCGCCTCTGCCATGGCCTTGGTACAGGTCGGCATATCTTTAGCCCCTGCTTGTTTAGCTAAATCCAGTAAGGCAGTAGTTAAGCTCACAATGCCAATACCTTTCCGAGTCGATCGGGATTCAAGCCCAAGAGATCTTTCCGCACGAAAAGTCCGTCATCGCGAATCAGTTTCCCGTCAAAATAAATTTGGCCGCCTCCATGCGCCCGATCTTGCAAATTAACCAGATCCCAATGAATTTGCGACCGATTCCCGTTGTCTGCCACCTCATAGGCTTGCCCTGGCGTAAAATGAAAGGAGCCCGCGATCTTCTCATCAAAAAGAATGTCGCGAATGGGATTCCTTAGAAAGGGATTTAACCCCAAGGAGAATTCTCCGATATAGCGAGCCCCCTGATCACTGGAGAAGATTTCTTCCAGCTGCCGGCTTTTATCCCCCGCACGGGCCCGCACAATCTGCCCGCGGGAAAACTCCAGCCTTATCGTCTCAAATGGAATTCCCCGATAGACCGCAGGAGTTGAAAAGGTGACTTCTCCCTCAACGCTATCCTTGATCGGTGCCGTAAACACCTCTCCATCGGGTAGGTTCCTCTCCCCCACACAGGGAATAACTTCAATCCCTCGGATGGAAAAACGTAAATCAGTGCCCGGCCCAGTAATATGTACCTTGTCCGTCCGCTTCATTAGAGTCACCAGTGGCTTCACTGCTTGCGCCATCTTCCGATAGTCCAAATTGCAAACGCGAAAGAAAAGATCTGTAAACGCTTCTGTACTCATCCCTGCGCCTTGAGCCATCGCCGGGGTCGGCCAGCGTAGTACCACCCACCGAGTATGATTCACCCGCCGATCCGATATCGGCCGTAAAATCTTTCCTGCGAGCTGCTGTTTCTTCGCAGGAATATCGCTACCTTCAAAACTATTTTGCGCACCTCGCAAAGCAATATACGCCTGCATTCCCTTCATTTTCGCCAGATCATGCTTACATGTAAATTGCAGGCCCGCTTCCGTTGCTCCGCGAGCCATCTCGCGAGAAATTGCTCCATGATGAAGATGAAGGAAGGGCTCCGCTCCCCTCGCCCGCACCGCTCGAATCAGTAATAAAAGAAACTCATCAGGAATCTCCGCCGCATCAATCCAGATTCGGTCTCCTTTCCGTAGAGCGGTGGAATACCCCGTCAGCACATCCGCCAACCGCGCATAGCGGGACTCTTTCATCGGAGTCTTCCCCCATCCAAGACATCCGCGTACCTTAGAAGTCGATGAACGCTCATAGGCCTAAGTTTCAACGACCTGCCTGTTTTGGCAAGCTAGCCACCGCCCTACTTTGCCTCCCCCTCTTAACTCTTGGGGCAGAACCCTCCCCCACTCTCCTTAGCGGAAAAGCCACCATTCAGCTCAAAAACAGCTCCACCACCCAAAATCTCAGCGGGATGGATCTGGTCCTCGCCCCCCTTTCCCTCATCCCCGAAGTGCGCCGCCTACGCATGGAAACCTGGCGCACCGAGGGCCTCGCCATTCAACGAACTCCATCCGGAGAAGAACAACCCGTAGGAATTCGGATTGATTTTGCCGATGGCTACAAGAATTTAGACCTCAAATCCATGAGCCAAGCCGCCGCCAATGTCGCCACCACCAGAATCCGTACCACAACCAACGGCACCTTCACTTTTTCTAATGCATCCCCAGGCAAACAAACCCTCTACGGCCAGTACAAAAGCCGCTACGCCGTGGCCTACTGGTTGCTCGAAGTCGACCTCCTCCCCGGTCGCACCACCGAGATCAACCTTTCGGAAACCAACGCCGCCGAGGTCTTTAATCGGATCATCAAGCCTGCCCCTTCCCACTAACTTCTGCCGCGGCAGACTCCAGCCCTTCTTAAACAGAACCCATCGCTTGCCAAAGCTTCCAGTAAGCCCCTTTTCGGCTGAGCAAATCCTCACCCTTGCCTTCTTCTACCAAACGCCCCTTTTCTAAGACCAATATTCGATCCGCCCGATGCGCCGCATGCAAACGATGGGTCACGAGTAAAGTGGTCGGTCGAGTCATCAGGTGAGACAGAACATTCAAAAGCTCTTTTTCCGTCGTTGGATCTAAGGCACTGGTTGGTTCATCGAGTAGAAGAATCGGCGCATCCCGCAAAAACGCCCGAGCAATCCCGATTCTCTGCCTCTGTCCTCCACTCAACATCACCCCCCGCTCCCCTACCTGCGTCTGGTACCCTTGAGGCAGAGCGCGAATAAATTCGTCCGCCTGCGCCTCCTTTGCCGCTTTTTCTATCTCCCGAAAAGAAGCGTTCGGCCGCCCATAGGCAATATTTTCACGGACGGTTCCATTCAGCAAAACGGTTTCTTGCAACACCAACGCCTGACGGGCTCGCAGCTCTTTCTTGGCTACTGTCCGCAAATCAATCCCTTGAAAATGAATCGTTCCAGCGGTCGGGTCATAAAAACGCGGTAAAAGAGAAAGTAGCGTAGTTTTGCCCGCTCCCGTTCCCCCCACCACCGCCACCGACTCCCCGGGTTGAATCGTGAAGCTGAGATCGTGTAGGACCTCATCTCCACGAGGATAGCGGAATCCGACTTTGCGGAACTCGATATTCCCTGAAGCCATCGTCAGACGGGCCGGCTTCACCGGGTCTGGCACCTCATCCGCCGTATCCAAGACTTCAAAAACCCGCTGGGCCGCCGCCGCCGCTCCCTCCATCGACCATGCGGTGTAACTCAACTGCTCCAACGGAGAGTAGAGCATCGCCAAATAGGCCAGAAAGACGAGAAGGTCACCTAAGGTCAACTTTCCTGCGGCCACCTCTCCTGCCCCTGCCCAAAGCAGAAACGCCGTGCCGATGGCAAGTAAAGTCCCCACCACCATAGTGCTCGCCACATTTGTCATCGAAAGTCGTAGATTTGCCTCCAGAGACTGCCGACACTCTCGCCGAAAAAGATCCACCTCATGAGACTCACGACCAAAAGCATGGACCACTCGAATACTGGATAACCCCTCACTCGCCCGAGCGAGAACATCACTTTCCTGCGCCTGCAAGGTGGTTGTCTCCTGCCGAATCCGACCAGCATAGCGGGAGATCGCCAACAACAAAAAGGGCACAACCCCCAAAGAGAGCAGAGCAAGTCGCGGGCTCATTTGCAGCATCACCACAAATGTTCCTACCAAAGTGAGAACCGACCCAAGAATCGTCGCAAAACCACGATTGAAATAGGTTTGAATCGCCTGAGCATCGTAGGCCACACGAAAGCTGGAGTCCGAACTGCGACGCACATCATGAAAACGAAGAGGCAACGACTGCAAATAAGCATATAATTCCGTCCTCACTCGGAGCAAGGCCTGTAGTCCCACTCCAATCAAAGCGTAGGTCTGAGCTAAGTTCACCGCGCCCCACAGCAAGTGAATCCCTACCAAGGCGGCACAAGCCAAGGCCAAAGAAGAGGAAAAAGACCAGACCCCCGAAAGAAAGGGCACCCCGATTCCGCCCCCCGGCGAGCGAAGCACTTCATCTACGACAAACTTCAGTGGCCACGGCTTGAGAAGATTGAGCCCAGTTGCAGCTACCAGCAGGACTAACGCGACAAGAATACGACCCAAGAACGGCTGATAATAACTCAAAATGCGACGCATCATTTTCATGCAGTAGGGTTTTTTTCTGTCAGGGGCAAAAGTTGGGCCCGCCTTGCTGCCGCCCGCACAAGATCCCCCACCCTGCGACGCAGCTGCCAGCCCGTCCACAACCAGCCCATTCCCGCCAAAGCCAAGATTCCTAGGAAAGTAGGCAAGGCCGCCCGATACGAAAGGCCGACCAAGACATCCGCCGTAATCGCGGTCAGAGCAAAGAGTCCGCTAAAGGTACTCGGCACAATTCCCTGATGCACACGAGTGAGACGGCGACCATGTGGGTAAATTTCGGTCAACGTTCGTAGACGAATATGCCACCAGCGATTGGCAAAGATTTGTATATCCCAAGGATTCCATCCTGTGTCCTGCGCATAGCGCCAACCCTCCTCCTCCAGGATTTTTTCCACCTCCTCCAGTAAGGTGATCCGCTCTTTGCCTTGGTCACTCCAAAAAGCCAACTCACGAGAACGCCAGAGCGGTATTCGCGGACCCACTCCCTTTTCTGGAGCCTGCACGACCGAGTCCGGTGTCCGCTTTCCCCTTAGCCAAGTAAAGTAACGGGCCCAATCTCGAACCAAGGGCTGGATTAA
>CAMCNF010000030.1 GCA_945876115.1 Verrucomicrobia subdivision 6 bacterium
CAATCCGATAACTCAAACGAGCCGGACATTTTTGCTGGGATATCGAAAAGTCCTACTCCGATTTTCCCTTCAGGTAGAGGCCAGCGATCCCAAGTCAGACGACCTTTTCTACCTGAAGTTGAATCGGTTCGGCCCTCGCCGGATATTTCTAGGGTTCCCCCTTGGGCAGACTTAAGTTCAAGGCGAGTAAGGTAGATTTGAGGGGATACGTAGGAACCTTTCGCTTGCTGCAAGGAGAGAGCTCCTAACCAAGGTAGGGGTGAAAGAATCTCTCCGCCTTGAATTAAGAAAGTTGTGTTCTGCGGATTGGGATGAACCTCAATGCCGACGTTTTCCACCCCCCAACCGGAGGTGGTGAGACCGGGCTGTAAACCAAAGCTTTTAATGACAACCTTGCCTACTTGCACATCTCGAAAAAGTTCGCCCCCCGAGGATGCCGAGGCGGGTTTGGCGGATAAAGACTCAGGGACAACAACCAGCCCAGTACCTGATTTCATCTTAACGCTCCCAACACTAATTTCTGAAAAGCGAAGAATTCGATCCAAAAGCAGTCGCGGTGATATCTCTGTCCGTATATCCCGAATGTCCCAATTCCACTCCCCCTTAGCCCCAGATCGGGTAGCGAAGCCGGCCGAATAAACGGAAAAGGAGGACCAGTCAAAGGATTCGAAATCCCCCTCGGTCTTTAAAAAAGAGGAGGCCTGCTGAGAGGCGATCTTCTGAAAGTCTTTCCCTCCAAGCCAATTCACGATGAAGATGGGAAGCAGTGCCCCTAAAAGAACAAGAAGAACGACCCCCGCCATGAGTGAGCCACCCAAGATATACCACTTCCTTTTTCCAGACCCATGTTCCGAGGGATCGTGCATAGACTTATTTAACCTCAGGAAAGCGATTTGGGAAACTTTTCCACGTTGCCTTTGCCCTCATAAGGGGATTCTCTAGAGAGATGCTGGTTCTCGACTCCATGGAGGTAAGCCTACCCGACGCCAGTATTCCTCTGCTTTCGAAGGTTTCCGCTTGGTACCCAGCCGGCCACTTCGGTGCCATTCTGGGACCCTCTGGGTGTGGGAAGAGCACTCTCCTGAAAGCGATTGCTGGCATCTTACCCCACACCGATGGATCGATTTTTTGGCGTGGGCGCAATTTAGAAGAGACCGACCTTCCTCCAGGCGAGCTTGGCTATGTACCGCAGTTTAGTTGCACCCAACCTCTCCTTACCGTTCGAGAGAACCTAATTTATACCGCCCGTTTACGAAGGAGCACTTCAGCACATGAAATCGCAGCTATCGTGGATCAGGTTGTTGAAGAGACCGGCCTGACAGAGCTACAAGATCGGCGGGCGGGAGTTCTTTCGGGTGGTCAACTTCGGAGATTAGGGCTGGCGATGGAGCTTACTACGCAGCCAAGCCTCCTTCTTGCCGACGAGGTTACCAGCGGATTAGACCCTAAATCAGAGGAAGAAATAACCTTACTTCTTTCCTCCCTCGCTCAAGAAAAAGGTCGGTTAGTTCTTCTCGTGACTCATAGTTTGCGTTTTTTGGATTTCTACGATTCCGTTACTATTCTCTCAGCGGGACGCCTCGTCTATTCAGCAGACCCACGTGATCTTACCTCATATTTCAATGTCTCAACGCCTGAGGATATTTACCCAGCGCTGGCCAAACGTGACGCCGAGACATGGGCAGAAGAGTGGGTTCAGCTCCCCCATCCTCCCGAGCTTACTCCTTCGACTGTTCTGGGTGAACTAGAGTCAGAGATGAGCCGAGTTGAGAAAGAGAGCTTCTTCGAGTTGCCATCCTTTCTTTCTCAATCGAGTACCTGGTTTTTGCGGCGTCTCAAGTTATTCATGAGAGATCCTGCACAAGTTTTCTTGCAACTCTCACTCTTGCTCGTTTTTCCTGCGGTCGTCACCTTATTTGCTTATCGAGGATTACCCTCCGTTCGGAACATGGCTATGTCTCCGGATGGCGGTGTTCTGGATCAACTCCGCGAAACTCTCGCCTTCACCATTCAGTCCAGCCGGATCGGAACCCTGGTGAGTGGCCTTGCCATGTTTCAGGTTATTCTCCTCGCACTAATGGGCTCGAATAATTCTGCACGAGAAGTGATTGGGGATCGGCCTATCCTAGAGAAAGAGAAACTGGCAGGGCTGCGCCCTGGAGCCACACTCCTTGGGATGTCTCTATTCTTATCTCTTCTCGTCTTACTTCAGTCAGCGTGGATGACGCTTTTCGTTCGGGCGGTCTGCCAGTTTCCTGGGAATATTTTGGCCCAGTTCTTGCCATTTTTCATCGTGACCGCCGCCGTCACGGCCCTCTGCTTAGCTATCTCCAGTTGGACTTCCTCCTCTGAGCAGGCCTCCCTTGGGAGCCTCTATTTGGTCGGTTTTCAGCTACCTCTTTCAGGAGCGATCTTAGCATTGCCAGACTCTTTAGGGATACTCACCCGGCCTTTGATTAGCGCGTACTGGGCTTGGTCTGGGTACCTACAGACTCTTCGCGAAACTCGCTTTTACGATTTAGTTCGGGCGATCTCGGAGACACCCTTAGCAAGTTACTCCATGGCTCTCTGGATCCTTCTAATCCACCTTGGCTTGGGACTCGTCTTTGCTTACTTCGGAATCCGTCGAAGTCAGTGGCGATAGTTGCTTCCCCCTGCCCCTTCGTTCTAGGCTCGCCCTATGGCTCGTCGCGCCCATCCTACAACTCCGTTCAAACCGCTTTTCTTTTTGGTTTTTGGTTTTCTCGCTCTCGCTGGAGTCGGAGCTTATTTTTTTCAGAAAGACGCTAATCCCTACCGAACAGTCGAAACACTTAGCCCATCCGACTATTACGAAAACGCCAACAGCCTGCGGGGTAATATCTACCAAATCGAAGGAACGATTCTTAATTCTTTGGCTTGGAATCCAGAAAAAGGCCGTCTCTTCAGTATTCGTGTAACCACAGGGGACTCCAAGAACTGGCCCCTCCCTATTTTAATTCCATCCAGCCTTCGCCAAATCAACATTCAAAAGAATCAATCATATCGGGCCAAAGTTCGGATTAACGATTCGGGGATTCTCTTGGTGGAAGAAGTCCAGAAATCATGAAGACACTTAGCTGTCTTCTTCTGTTTTTCATTGGACTGGGAGAGTCCCTCCCTGCTCAAGAGGGCAATTCCAAAGCCGCTACCGGTGGAGCTCGCCCCCCGCAGATGAATCAAGGGTTTCTCGGGCGCGATGTTCCGGTGATGGATCCTGGTTCAGATACCTCCACTTTCGACGGAAAACTTTGGAATATGAACAATAACCGCCTATTTCGTTCTCGTTTCGAGAAGTACCTCAACGCTCCTGCCGAAACTTCAGAAGCGGATCAGCAGTACGAAGCCACCATCAATCAAATCCTCACTTTACTCAGCCCAGGAAAAGTCACCTCCGCAAATATCGACGCCGCATGGAAACTACTACCAAAAGCATCCGAGTATCGTAGCGACGCTAACCTCTGCAACTCTTTAGCTGACGTTATCTATAGTGTTTGGTTGGCCAAAAACGAATCTGCCAGATTGGAAATGGCCAACCGAAGCCTCCAACAGGAAAAATCCGCCTTAGAGTGGAACTACCGAATGAACCTTGGGCCAAGCGCCATTACTTCGATTGTTCCCCCCGGCACTAATTCTCCCGCAAGCACAACCACCCTTACGCCCCAAGACGAAGCACGGGTGGAACCAATTAAGGAAGCTCTCTCCGATGTCCGCGCCACCATGGTAAATAATAAACTTAAAAAAGAAGCTTCGATTGTTCAGGCGAAAATCGATTTTCAGAGCTTGATAATTCAGTACTTTGCCCAGCGCAGATTTCGCCATGTTTTAATCGGCACACGTTTTTATCGTTCTCTTTTCGGCGACGGAGATAGTCGCCTCAATGCTTTTGATCAGATCGCCTCCTCTCTTCCAGTGGATAAAGACGCAGGCCAGGTCAAAATTAAAGCAAAACTAGATCCTAAGATTTCCGCCAAAGGGGGTTCAGGGGCTTATGCGGGAGCTGGCACAGGCACCAATGGAAGGTACGTAGGTGGAGGTGCGGACACTTCCTCTTCGGGCGGGGGATTTAGCGCGGAAGGTGCCCAATTTGGAGTAGAGAATCTTGGCGTGGAAAGCCTGATCAGTGCGGGTGCCAGCGGCTTAAAGGCTCTTGGAAAGATGATCAATTCACTCGGTCAAATTGACGCCCTTGCCAATGAGGCTATTCGGGATGTGGATGAAGGCATTGATTCCTACAAGTTCCTTCTGGAAAAGAATGAGCTTAAAAGCGCAACCGAACGACTTTTTGAAACCTTTATGATGGGCGAGTACATGCCCTCCGTCCGTAAGCTCTCGCGTGATGATAAACGCCGAGCCCTGGAATTTACCCGTAAAACCAATGAACTTCTCGGGGCACTCGAAGTTAATGATCTGTCTCGTGCGGAAGATCTTATTAAGGAGCTAAGCCAAACCGCGAGAGACTTCGATACCTCGAAACCCTTGGCGGTAGTGGAAACAGCTAAAACAGTCAGCGCAATGCATCTGGCGAAAGCAAAGGCGGCCGCTAGCTCTGGAGACCGCACTACTCTCGAAACCGAGCTTCGAGCGGCCACAGAAATCTGGCCGCGTAATCCAGCCCTAGCGCAAGTCTCAGGAGCGATTTTTAGCCAAACCGATGTACAACAACAGGCCTTGAATGACTTTGATCGTCTTTTCGCCCAGAAGAATTATCGGCAAATCTTTGATGACAAGGTTCGCTATATTGCCGCCACCGCTATGTATCCAGAACGGCAGGAAAAACTAAAAACAATTCTCGACCGCGTCCAAGGAGCGGAAGCCGCTCTCATGCGGGCCACCGAGCTGGCGAAACGGGGTGATCCTTCTGGGGCATGGGAAAGCGTCGAACACGGATTTTCCGATTACCCAGATGATCCTAAACTCAACCAAGCACGGGCCGACTTCACCACCCAAGCCGCAGAGTTCGTTCGTTCAGTTCGTACCGCTCAGGAAATGGAGCGAAAGCAGCAAATTGGCTCTAGTTTGGCGTGGTACTTACGAGCCCTGCAGGATTATCCCAATAGCGAAATCGCTCGGGACGGCATCGATCGGATATCCGCAGCGATCGTCAAATAGACTTCCCTCTGTTTGAGTAACTTTTCAGGCCTTCTTCTCTCTACCTCGCCAGCGCCAACGGAGGGGACACCCCCCCAAGTTGAAATGTTCTCTTATTCGATTACTCAAATACCGCTCATACGCTTCGGACATGACAGCTGGATGATTGACGAATCCCATTAAGGTGGGCAACGGGCCTTCCACCTGCGTGGCATAATAGATTCTAAGTTTCTTGTTCCCCTTCACTGGAGTGCTGCGCGCATCTGTTGCCCGAAGAAGCACCCGATTGAGTTCCCCTGTGCTTATTTTTGTCGCTCGTGCCTTGAGCATCATAGTGACTGCAGCCTCCAACTCCTTCAACCCTGTCTTTTTGACGGAGCTCAAGAAGATGACAGGTACATCCGGAAGGAAGAAAAGGGCACGCCGCAAAGCTTCTTCATACTTCTTTTTGAACTCATCCCCTCGCGTCTTCTCATCCCCTTCTCCTGTCAGGTCCCATTTCGTCACCGCCACGATACAGGGGCGCTGAGCGCGTTGAATTAGTCCCGCTACCTTCTTTTCTACGAGCCCCACCCCAAGGACGGCATCGACCGCTAAAATCGCTAAATGACACCGATCGATAGCGTGCGCGGTTCGACCGCCCATAATCCTCTCAAGCGGATCCTCCACTCGCCTCTTTTGCCTTAATCCAGCTGTATCAATGAACAAAACTGGAAATCCACCTAGCTCAGCGGGAACATCAACCGCATCCCTCGTCGTGCCCGCCATGGCATTGACCATAGTGCGATCAATTCCGACCCAAGCATTAATCAAGGAAGACTTTCCCGCATTCGGTCGGCCCACTACCGCAAGACGAGTTCGCTCGTCCTTCACCCTAGTACCTTCTTCCCAAGCTTTACCCACCTCTTCCATTAAGTCTCCAAAACCCAGACCGTGTTCGGCTGAGACAAAAAATCCCGGCCCAAATCCCAGCTTGGCAAATTCTTTCGTTTTACCACCGGCGTACCCTGGATCCATTTTATTTATAACCAGAGTCACCTTCTGCCCTGCTCTCCGTAGTCGTTTGGCTACGTCCGTATCTAGGACATGCAGTCCCTCTTTGCCATCGACTACCAAAAGAACTCGCTGGGCGGACGCGATGGCTAAATCCGCTTCCCGCTCAACTGCCTCCTGCAAGCCGGTGCCGTCCTCCAGTCCTAGCCCACCCGTATCGATTAAAACAAAAGGCTTTCCCTCCCAATCCGCATCGGCCACTAAACGATCGCGCGTGACCCCAGGACGATCAAAGACCAGAGCAATTTTCCTGCGACAAATGCGGTTGAAGAGCGCACTTTTGCCAACGTTGGGGCGACCCACGATTGCTACCGTTGGCCGTACAGATTCAGGTTCCATGCGACTCTCCGTAGCTCGTATGTAAAAGATGCCAACCCCGTGCGACGTAAACCGCAAGTGAGGCCAAGGTCACCATCCCAGCCAGCCAAAGTACCGGCTTGGTTGAAGGACTTCCTGGAAGAAGTAAGCCAAGGAGAACGACCGAAATCTGTAGGAACGTAGCGACCTTCCCGATCCAGTGAGGACGAACAAACTGATAGGTAGACATTCGAGTGCCGACCAGAATTGTCCCAGTTACGATGATCAAATCCCGACTGACCACTAAAATAGGGAACCAGAGAGGCAATCTTCCCTTCCCCGCCACTCCAATCGTTCCCAAAAGAACGATTGCCGTAACTAAGAGTAGCTTATCCGCGATGGGATCCAGGATCTGGCCGAGCTGACTTCTCTGTCCAAAGTGGCGAGCCACATAACCATCAATTCCGTCTGAAAAAGCCGCCAAGGCAAAAAGTCCAACCGCCGCATAGTACCAGCCGTTCCCCCGATACCCCTCTGCGTGGGACTCACTGTGGTAAAGGAGGGCGCCTGCGAAAAGTGGTACCAAGAGTATTCGTAGAAACGTGATGCGATTGGCTAGGGTCACGCCGCTACCCCAAGTTGCCCTTCTTTCAATAAGGCGAGTGTTCGCCCCAACCGAACTTTCACCCGATCGAGCCCTAAAACTGTTAAAAGAGCAAATAAGGAAGGCCCTACCGTTCGACCAGAAACGGAAGCGCGAACCAGATGAATGACCTTGGCTGGCTTAAGAGAAGCCTCGAGAGCGACTTTTTGGCAAACTGCCTCTGCCTTGGCATCATCCAGCGATGTACTAATTTCAGTGAAACCTGCGAGGAGTGCCGAAAGAAGTTTGATGGCATCAGGATTGGAGAACTGCTTTTTCCGAGCATCATCAGAATAAGTAAAATCCTCCGTTAAGTAAGGCTCGAACCAGTCTGCCAGCTCCTGCCCCGTGCGGACTTTCTCCCTCATGATCTTTCGCAGTCCATCCCGCAAAGCAGGTTCCATTGAGGAAGACTGGGGACAGGCATGGGCAAGGTACTCGGAGGTAAACTTCTCGAATTCCGCATCAGGCAGGGCGCGCCAGTACTCTCCGTTCACCCAGAAAAGCTTTACGGCATCAAAGCGGGCATTACTTCGATTTAAGTTCTTCAGCTCGAAACGCTGAATCAACTGGTCGAGAGGTACGATCTCTTCGTTTTCCCCAGGTGACCAACCCAGCAAACAAAGATAATTACGGACTCCTGCAGGAAGATATCCTGCTTTCTCGTAAAACTCCAGTGCAGCCCCATCGTCACGCTTACTCATTTTCGAGCCGCTCTGATTTAGAATAAGAGGAATGTGGGCGAACTGGGGCGGTTCCACCCCAAGTGCCTCGTAAAGCGCAAGATGCTTTTGAGTGTTGGTTAAGTGATCTTCCCCGCGAATCACATGGGTGATCCCCATCTCCAAGTCATCGACCACGTTGACGAAGTGAAAAACGGGAGTCCCATCTTTTCGTCGGATAACAAGATCGGGTTCATTGGTCCGATCGAAGGTTACGTCTCCGCAAACCAGATCCTTCACCACTCCTGGAGTCTTCGGCATCTTAAACTTGAGCGCGCCACCATCCTCATAGGTCTTCCCAGTGGCTTGGAGTTTCTCTAGATAATTCGCATAAATGGAACCCCGCTGACTTTGAAAGTAAGGCCCACGGTCTCCCTTTACTCCCCCTTTCCCGTCGGGACCTTCATCCCAATCTAATCCCAGCCAACGCATTCCTCGGAAAATAACCTCCACCGCTTCTTGGGTGTTGCGCGACTGATCGGTATCCTCAACGCGCAAAACAAAGGTTCCGCCCATGTGGCGCGCGTACAACCAGTTAAAGAGAGCTGTCCTCGCCCCTCCAATATGGAGGAGGCCGGTTGGCGAGGGAGCAAATCGTACGCGTACACTACTCATAATCTAATCCTGCCCAAGTCTGTCCCACTCTTCAATCGCGGATGCTCGTCTCTTTAGACTCGTTCCAAAGGAATCCTCCCGTTACTCGCTACAAGATGAAGCTTTCCTTTTGGATCCCCTGCGGTAATCCGTACCTGTCCCCCCGCTTCCTCCACCAGCAAGGCTCCTGCGGCTACATCCCAGATGCTCACTCCTTGTTCAATATAGGCATCCAGTCGCCCAGCGGCTACATATGCCAAATCCAAAGCCGCAGAACCCATGGCACGCATTTTCCGTACTCTGCCACCATAAAACTGATAGAGCTCTAGACATTTATCGATCGTGGCTTTGCCTTTAGAAAAGCCTAAAGCAATCACGGCCTCTTCAAGCTTGAGCCTCTTGGCGACTTGAATCTTTTTTCCATTACAGGTCGAGCCACCCCCCGCATGAGTTGAAAACATTTCGTCCCGGTTCGGATCATAAATCGCCCCAGCCAGAGACCGCCCGTCGAACCGGCAGGCCACCGAGACCGCATAGTGCGGAATCCCGTAAAAAAGATTCACCGTTCCATCAATCGGATCTACCACCCATTCGTGCTGGCCTGCTTTTGCTTCCTCACCCCCCTCCTCCCCAAGAAATCCGTGTTCAGGATAAGCGGCTATAATCTCGCGCCGAATCTGCTCTTGAATTCTGCGATCTAATTCTAGTTTAATATCGTGCTGCTCAGCGGAGTCGACCTGCAAGGACTCATCTTTCGCCTTCCGAATGGCATCCCCAGCATTTCGTGCCACCTGCTCTGCGAACACACGCAGGGACGCCGAGTTAAGCAGACCCACGAATTAAGCCTCGGCTTGTGCGAAAAGGGGTGATTCATCACCCCTCGTCAGCTTAACCGACATCATACGTGAAACTCCTGGCTCGGTTGCGGTAACACCGTAAAGCAGATCCGCCGAGGACATCGTCCTTTTGTTGTGGGTGATGACCAGAAATTGAGACTTCTCCACAAACCGTTCAATGATCTGCACAAAACGAACCGTATTCGATTCATCGAGAGGTGCATCCATTTCGTCGAGTACACAAAAAGGACTCGGCTTGACGGAGTAAATAGCCAAAAGAAGGGCCAGCGCAGTCATCGCTTTTTCCCCTCCAGAAAGCTGGCTAATGTTCTTAGGCTGTTTCCCGGGAGGTTGCGCCTCAATATCGATTCCGCTATCCACCGCGTCATCCCCCTCTGTCATCTTAACCGTGGCTCGCCCCCCACCGAATAACTCAGAAAAGAGAGTCCCAAAGCTGACCCGCACCTTATCGAAGGTCTCTTGAAATAAAAGCTGAGTGGTTTGATTGATCTTTCGAATTGCCTCCTCCAGCTGTGCCTTAGCACCCGTCAGATCCTTTTCTTCGGTCTCCAGAAACTTTAAGCGACCCTCCAGCTCATCATACTCCGAAATGGCTTCAGTATTAACGGGGCCCATCTCATCCATCTTCTCACGTAGCTCTTTAGCTTCTTCTTCTATCTTCGCCCACTCCTCATTCGATGCGGGTAGGCCCTCACCTTCAGCTTTCGCCTCCATCAACGGCGTGGCGTAATCTCGTTGCAGGCGATCCGCCAGGATTTGTCGCTGGTGATCGAATTGTGAGCTCTTTAAGGCCAACGCGCCCAGCTGATCTTTCGCCTTCTCTCCATCCTGTCTCCACCGAACAACCTCGTCCTCTTTTTGACCTAAGAGATTACCTTCAGTTTCACGATTCAACTTCAGTCCCGAGGTAGCGGCCTCGACCTCTTGCGCCCGCTTGCCCGCGGCTAATTTTGCCTCGGTCGAGTTTTGAGCTTCACCACGGGCACTCTCCATTCGAGCCGTATCCGCGGCAATTTCATCGCGGCGTTTAGCAACAAGATCCGATAGTTCCCTGCGGCGATTTTCCGCAGGTTGCAACTGAGAACCACAAAGGTCCTTCTTCTGCTGTTGAGCCGCACGTTCCACCCTTCGCTCCGTCAAAAGATCATTGCAACGGACCTCCTCCAATTCCGCTTCGTGACGAGCTTTCCCTGTTTCATCCGCCTCCCCTGCCAGACTTGTCTCCACGACAAGGTGCTTTTCCGCTTCAACACTCTTTTCAGTCGCGATTCTCTGATGCACCGTAATTTCTTGCTCGAGGTGCGCTTTTTCCGTATTCCGCCTTGCAATATCTCCACCTAAACTCCGACAAAGCGACTCTTTCCTGTCATGCTCTCTTCGCACCTCTTCAAGGGCTTTTTGGGATGTCTGTTCTTGAATCCGTGCCGCCTCGTATTCTCCGCGTGCCTGCTGCAACTGATCTCGCAATGAACCCACCCGGAGAGTGGTTTTCTGCACAGCATCCTCCGCCTCTTGCGTATGAGTGTGGGCCGCTTCTAACTCAAGGCGAGCAGGGCGAGTAGTCTTCGCATATCCGCGCCGTTGCCAACCTAACCGACTAATCATTCTTCCATCGCGACAGATGATCGATGCCTCGGATCGGATAAGGCTCAACGCTTTGGCCTCCTCCCAAGTCTCAACAATGCAAATCCCCGAGAGTAATTTCGGCAGAAGAACTTCCCATCCGGCTCCACCCTCAACGAAGTTCCACGCACCCTCAGGCCAATCCGCGACCAAGCCACCAGTAGTCGTGCGAGAAATTAGAATTCCCGAAGCTGAAACATCGGCTGACTCAAGAGCTTCCCCCATCCGATCAAGATCATCTACCAAAACCCCATCGAGCATCGGTCCTAATGCTAAGGCCACCGCCGCTTCATACCCTGGACGCACTTTCAGAGCAGGCCAGATCGCCTCCGCCCCTGTTTGACCTTTTTCTGTCCACAATCGCAAGCACACCTCCGCCTCACCTGCAGAACGCTCTCGCATCGCCTCTTCACGGGACTGGGCCAAGGTTTTTTCCGCAAGGAATTCCGAAAGGGCCTGCTCCGCTGTCGACAACTCCGCCTCCAATTTGTGTGCTACTCCTTCGCAATCCTCTCCTCTTTGACGAACTCCTTTTAGCGAATGCTCCGATTCTTGATAACGACGACCACAATCCGCTAGACCAGATTTTTCCCGCTCCTCTTCGACGATTTTTTCTTCCAACTCAGCGCGAATTCGTTGGAGAGTTTCGCTTCTTTGCTGAGTGATTGCTTCTTCTGCGCTGGCTCTAGCTCGAGCTCCTTCCGCTTCTCTTCGTGCCGTCTCCCGACGTGTCCGAATCGATTCCATTCTGCCGACCGCCTCCTCACGCTGCCGTCGCGCCTTCCCAACCAACTCTTGTGCATCCTGACAGACCTGTTCCGCCGCGGAAAACTCGCTAGCGATTCTCTCCATATCTGCCGTTAAGGAACGAATCAGATCCTCCTGCGCCGAGGTTTGTCTTTCTGCGAGTGCGATTTCTCCCCTTGCCCGCTCAATTGTTGCTCCAAGTTCATCCGCCCGTTGACTCTGGAGGCTAGCTCTTTCTCCACAGCGCACTTCTTCCGCTTGCGCCGCTACCACTTCACGCTCTGCATCCCGCCAAGCGCGATCAGCTTCCTCTAACTTTACCCGCTGCGCCCGAACTGCCTGATCACACAAGATCTCCGTGGCTTGGGCTCGCTCAAGGTCAGCCTTGAGCTTAGCTTGATGACTAGCCAGCTCATCAATTTTCAGAAGAAGCTGGTCACGTTCCCTCGCGGAGAGAGCCAAATCCAAGCGCTTTAATTTATCGAATATTTCGCGATGGCGCCGCGCCTTGCCTGCTTGTCGCTGCAGGGATCCAATCTGCCGTCGAACCTCACGCAAAATATCGGCTAGCCGAAGAAGGTTGGCTTCCGTTCCTTCTAATTTTCTTTCCGCCTCCCGCTTCTGCACTTTAAACCGCATGACTCCGGCCGCTTCCTCAAAAATCGCTCTCCGATCTTCTGGCTTGGAGGAAAGTATCTGATCAATCTTTCCCTGTTCCATAATCGAGTAGGCCGCCCGCCCAATTCCTGTATCCAGAAAAAGTCTCTGAATATCTTTCAGTCGGCAATCGACTCCGTTTAAGGCGTACTCTCCCACCCCATCACGGAAAACCCGCCGCGTGATCTGCACCTCGTGATAGTCTGTCCCTAAAATCGTCTCACAGTCACTGAAGGTCAGTGATACTTCTGCCATGCCACTCGCCTTCCGCCCGGCGGCTCCGTGAAAGATACAGTCCGCCATCTCCTGCCCGCGTAAGGCCTTGGCCGACTGCTCCCCCAGAACCCAGCGGATCGAATCGAGAATGTTACTCTTTCCCGTCCCATTGGGCCCCACGATCGCCGTAATTCCTTCATGGAACTCCAAAACGGTCCGATCGCAAAAAGACTTGAACCCCTCCATTTCTAACCGCTTTAACTTCATCGCCTCTTATCCCTAGTGACCAAAACCAACTAGGCAAGAAAATCCAACATCTTGTGTGAATACATTATCACCACCCCATCTGTAGTTAATATCCTTGCTTGCTACTTCATCCGATTCTCGTCCATAAACATCCCTAGATGACACCTGCTGGATCCAAGCCAGGAACGACTCGTAAAGAGAGCGACTCCATGGGCACGGTCAACGTAGCCGCGGATCGCTATTACGGAGCTCAAACGGAGCGTTCCCTCCACCACTTCGATATCGCCCATGACACGATGCCTGCCCCGCTTATCCACGCCTTCGGTCACTTGAAACGGGCCTGCGCGCTAGCCAATCAAGAACTCGACTTCCTCACAAAAGAAAAAGCCGATCTCATCGTCAAAGCCGCTGCCGAAGTCGCCGAGGGTAAACTAGACGACCACTTCCCGCTGCGCATTTGGCAAACCGGTAGCGGCACCCAGACCAACATGAACGTCAACGAGGTGATCTCCAACCGAGCGATTGAAATGTCTGGAGGACTACTGGGCTCGAAAAAGCCGGTCCATCCCAACGACGACGTCAACATGTCCCAATCCTCCAACGACACCTTTCCCACCGCCATGCACCTTGCCGCTGTAACCGAACTCAAAAAGACACTCCTCCCTTCCGTCCGAAAACTCCGCGATGCCATCGACAAGAAATCAAAAGAGTTCAAGGATCTGATCAAAATCGGCCGAACCCACCTGATGGATGCTGTCCCCATGACCTTGGGGCAGGAGTTTTCAGGCTATGTCGCTCAACTGGATGCCGCCATGGCCCGGATCGAAACATCCCTTCCCGAACTTTATGAATTAGCTCTCGGCGGAACCGCCGTGGGGACTGGCCTCAATACCCATGTCCAATTCCCCGGAAAAGCCGCCGCCCTCTTGGCCAAGTCCACGGGATTCCCCTTTGTTTCAGCCAAAAACAAGTTTTACGCCCTGGCGACCCACGATCCATTGGTGGCGGCTAGTGGAGCCCTTCGCTCTCTTTCCGTCGCCCTAATGAAAATCGCTAATGACATCCGATGGCTCGGATCAGGACCTCGAGCCGGCCTTGCCGAGCTTCAACTCCCCGAAAACGAGCCCGGCTCCTCTATCATGCCCGGGAAAGTGAACCCTACCCAATCCGAAGCCTTGACGATGGTGTGTGCACAAGTCCACGGGAACGACTCAGCCATCGGATTCGCTGGCTCGCAGGGCAACTTTGAGCTGAATGTCTTTAAGCCAGTCATCATTCATAACTTTCTTCACTCGGTTCAGCTCTTGGCCGATTCTTGCCGCTGCTTTCGCGAATTCTGCGTCGAAGGAATTAAAGCCGACGCCGCCAAGCTAAAGGAGTACACCAACCGCTCTCTCATGTTGGTCACGGCTCTCTCTCCTAAGATCGGCTACGACAAGGCGGCCGAGGTAGCCAAAAAGGCGCACCATGATAACTCAACTCTCAAAGAGGCCTGCCTCGCCCTCGGATATCTCAAGGCGGACGAATTCGATAAACTGGTTCGACCTGAAGAAATGCTCGGACCGAAGTCCTGAGCGATTCCCACCTCAATTCGCATCGTGCCTTTGGGGATTGTTTCGGGCAGGATGAGAAATGCCCTTTCAAGTATTAGGTCTCGCAGGTCCGATCAATCAAGCGGTCAAAGACGCTGGATACACCGAACCGACCCCCATTCAAACCGCAGCCATTCCGGTTATTCTCCAGCGGCACAACTTGATGGGCATCGCCCAAACCGGCACAGGTAAGACAGCCGCTTTTGTTCTTCCTCTTCTTTCCCTGATTGCAGCGAATCCTCCCCAGCATCGCGGAATCCGCGCTCTGATTATGGTTCCTACTCGCGAGCTTGTCGTTCAGATCGAAGAAAATATTTACAAATACTCTCGGCATCTTCCTCTTCGCATCGCCACCATCTTTGGTGGAGTCAGTCAACGTCCACAAGTTCGGGCCTTGCAAATGGGAGCTGACCTCGTTGTGGCTACTCCTGGACGGCTTCTCGACGTTATCCGGGGCCGCGAACAAAGCCTACGCACGCTCGAATTCCTTGTCTTAGATGAAGCCGATCGAATGCTCGATATGGGATTCGTTCCAGCCATCCGTGAAATTGTTCGGCTCCTTCCCCGTCAACGTCAGACACTGCTTTTTTCCGCCACACTCTCTCGTGAAGTGGAAAAATTGACCCGCGAGTTCATGCACAACCCTAAGCTAATTGAAATCGGTCGCCGCTCGAATCCAGCGGAAACCGTCACCCAATATCTCTACGAGGTTTCTCATCATGCAAAACAAGCCCTGCTCTCTCATCTTCTGAAAGGCGATACCTTGCGAACAGTCCTCGTCTTCTCGCGAACCAAACACGGGGCCGATCGGATTGCTCGGCGTTTAGAATCAATGAAGATTCCTGTCGCAACCCTTCACGCGAATCGTTCTCAGAACCAGAGGCTTCGTGCCCTTCAAGATTTTAAATCAGGCCGAGTACGTGTTCTTGTCGCCACCGATATCGCCGCACGAGGAATCGATGTTGAAGGCATTTCCCATGTGGTGAATTATGATTTCCCGCGTCACCCAGAGGATTACGTTCACCGAATTGGACGAACAGGGCGGGCACATGCCGTTGGTGAGGCCATCAGCTTTCTTGCTCCCGACGACTTCTCCCACCTCCGAACCTTAGAGCGGTTTTTAGGTCGCGGAATCCTTCGGCGCCGGGTTGAGGGTTTTGCTGAACCTGCCAACACTGCAGCTTCTCACCGTCCAGCGGGTCCTCGGGATCCCTCTGCCCCGCCCCCCGCACCCTATCGACCCCGTCGCGATACCATGCCTTGGCGCCTCCGCCGTAGTTACCAAAACCAGAACCGCTTCCCCAGCCACGAACGCCCTCGGTAATCTCCCATGCTCGCAGCATGCTGCGAGCACGAAGGAACGGGAGTTGA
>CAMCNF010000031.1 GCA_945876115.1 Verrucomicrobia subdivision 6 bacterium
AAACTATTTCTTTAGCGAGTGGGTTATGGCATTGTGCTGATTCCGCAATTTGTTTCGGTTTGGGTAAGGGGTCATAGCTCAGTTGGTAGAGCGCCTCAATGGCATTGAGGAGGTCTGGGGTTCGAATCCCCATGGCTCCATAAGCCATAAATACAATCTCGCCAGAGGCGAAAGAAGGATCGGTCTGGGGTGGGTTTGAAGGGGACCAATCCGCATGGCTCCATAAGCCATCCTACGTCCCGCATTCCCGGAATTGCTCACGCCAAGTCCGCAAAGGACGGAAAAGGTTAGGGTGATTTTTAATTTTTGATTTTTCCCCGCATTCACGGGACACGCTTACGCTTGGTTGCAGGAATTGCTCACGCCAAGCCCCGACGCGGGCCCCGACGCTGATCGGGGCAGGTCGGGGTGGAGTCGCAAAGGACGCGGAGGACGTTTCGACATTATGCATAATGCCAGAATGTGGTTTTGAAATTGGAAGCTTAGGTAGGGCGGATCGTCCACGATCCGCCGATAGAAAGCCTAGAACTTCATATATTCAATCGGCTGACCAAGGATGGTCAGCCCTACCAGTGGGCGATCGGTCATACGGTGTTCGGCGCAGGCGGCCTAGGGATAGGCCGTCCTACCGTGCGAACAAGATTTAGGGTTGGGGACGTGGTGGACCACTATTGGTCTTTGGCAGAATTCCATCTATAAAGAGTTTATGGCTGACTCAACGTTAAGTATGAAAGGCAAAGTGGTCCTGATTACGGGAGCGTCCCGTGGCATTGGGCGTGCCGGTGCCCTGCAGTTAGCGGATTTTGGTGCGGAGCTCATTTTGGTTGGGCGGCATCGAGGTCGGTTGGAGGAGGTGGCGCGGCTAGCGAGGTTGGCAGGCTCTCCGCAGGTGCGGGTTTATGTTACGGATCTGAGTTTGCGGGAGCAGGTGGCGGAGTTAGGTAGAAAGTTAAAACTAGCGGAACCCAAGTTGGATGTGCTTTGGAATAATGCGGGGGGGTACTTCACGGAGAGGAAGGTGACGGAGGAGGGGTTAGAGCGAACGTGGGCGATGAATCATCTGGCGTATATGGATCTGACCCAAGCCCTCCTTCCGTTATTAGAAAAAGCGGAGGATCCGAGGGTGATCTGCACTGCCTCCGAGGCGCATCGGATGGGGGTGCTACAGTGGGATAATCTGCAGGGGGAAAAGAAGTGGGGTGGATGGAAATCATATTGCCTGACAAAATTGGCTAATATTCTCTACGCGGCGGAACAGGGCAGGCGATTGTGTGAATCGAAAATTCGAATCTGCTCGATGAAGCCCGGGCTAGTGAACTCAGCTTTTGGTGATGAAAATAAGGGGCTGGCTGGATTGACTTTTCGTATCTTTAAAAAACTTTTTGGGAAAACGAACGAGGAGGGTGCGGACACTGGGGTGTGGCTTGCCTCCCGAGAAGCCAGGCCGACTCAAGGTGCTTACTACGGGGATCGCAAAGAGATAGTTTCCTCTTTAGCTGGGCGAAGCCTGGAGGATGCCCAACGATTGTGGGAAGTAAGCGAGGGGAAAACGTGAAACTAAAAATTGGGGATATGGAGTTAGCCACTCCGTTGTTTTTATCGCCTCTGGCGGGATACACCAATTTGCCTTTCCGGCGGACGGTACGGGAGATTGGTGGATGCGGAATGGCGACGACGGATCTGGTTAATGCGCGATCTTTACTGGAAAACAATCGAAGAGCTTTGGAGTTGGTGGCGACATCCCCTGACGATCGGCCATGGGCGGTACAACTTTTTGGGGCGGTGGCCTCGGAAATGCGGGATGCGGCGAAGAAGTGTGAGGATCTGGGGGCGAACTCGGTAGATATTAATATGGGTTGCCCTGTAAGGAAGGTGTGCAAGGTGGGGGGTGGGTCGGCGATGATGACGGAGCTAGGTAAGACGGCGGAGCTGGTCAGGGGAATGGTGGGAGCGGTAAAGATTCCGATCACGGCGAAGATGAGGTTGGGTTGGGATGAGAAGAATCTGACGGCGCCCGATCTGGCCAAGGCTTTGGAAGAGGCAGGGGTAGCGGCAATTTTTGTTCACGGACGAACAAGAGAGCAGGGTTTTGCGGGTTTGGTTAATCTACAGGGTATCGCTTCGGTTGTGGCCATGGTGAAAAGTATTCCTGTGATTGGAAATGGGGATGTGACGACTCCCGAAGGGGCCAAGAGGATGATGACGGAAACGGGTTGTGCGGGGGTAAGTGTGGGACGGGGGGCTTTTTACAATCCATGGATCTTTCGAGCCACGGCTCACTATTTAGAAACTGGGGAGCTGATGGCAGATCCTGATTTCGAGGAGCGGGTGAGGGTGATGGGTCGGCATCTGGAGCGGAACATTGATTTCTTTGGGGAAGAGAGAGGGTGTGTGCTTTTTCGCAAGGTGATTCCCTGGTATGCGAAAAGGTTCGGTCCTGCGAGTGAGTTTAAGAAGGTGGCGGTGAGAATCAGCTCAAAAGCAGATTACGACAAGGCGCTGAATGATTATCGTGAGTGGCGTAAGCAGTTTTTGGATGATAAGGGAAATTTGCAGGGCAAGTTTGCTCCATCGAAGTTGGAAGCGGTTTTCGCTGGTGATGGGCCAGTGGAGAGGTCGGAACTTCCTGTGCCGAAAGGGCCAGTAGAGAATTGGTGATTGGGGAGGCAGGGGATTGATAGATGGTGCGGCGCTGCTCTCGGGGCGTTGACATAAAGGGGCGATAGCGGGAGTCTTAAAACATGAGCCGATCGACGTATTTCTCCACGTGGAGTGACCGCCCCCAAGCGATGTCGAGGAAACGGGTTTCGCTTATGAACACGCGACTACAGGCGGAGCGATAGGGGACGATTTGTGGGAATGACAGTTTTTCATCAGGCGCCTTTAGCGCTCTTTGCCCTGTCCTTGCCAATGATCTTTGGGTTGGGGATTTTAATGTATTTCTTCTTGGAGTTTGGCTCTTGGATGGGCAGGAAACACCTGCGTTCAGGGCGAAGTTCGATTCAAGAAACTCTTGGGGTGATTGATGGGCCGATCTTTGCTTTGTTTGGGTTGCTTATTGCCTTTACCTTTTCGTCGGCGCTGAACCGGTTTGATGATCGGCGAAAGTTGATCGTAGAGGAGGCCAACGATATTGGGACGGCATATCTACGATTAGACCTGTTGCCCGTGGCAGATCGAGAGGCGGTTCAGGGGCTTTTTCGGAGTTATCTGGATTCGCGGATCAAAACCTATGAACTGATTCCTGACATGACGGCGGTGGTGGCGGAGTACAATCACACGCAAGAATTGCAGGCACAGATATGGAAAGATTGCGTCAGTGGGGTTGGTAAGACGCCGAATACGCTGGCGGGAATGCAGTTACTGCCTGCGATTAATGCGATGATCGATATTACGAGCACGCGGACGGCGGCGATGCAGTTTCACCCCCCTTTGATTATTTTTGGAATGTTAATGATGATGTCGTTGGTCACGGCCTTACTGGTGGGCTATCAGATGGCGGGGTTAGAGAAGCGCAGTTGGCTGCATGTGGTTCTTTTCATCATTACGATCTCGCTGACTTGCTATGTAATTTTAGATATCGAGTACCCAAGGATTGGTCTGATTCGGATGGATGCGACCGATGTGATTCTGAAGGATCTACGTGAGGGAATGAGTTCGAAGTGAGTAACGGGTGCCTGACACCTGTCTGGAACTAGGAGAGTTTACCAACCGCGGTTGGCGAGGTTGGCGACAAGAGCTTGGGCGGCACTGATGGCGGCCACGGGGAAGGCCTGGCGTTGGGATTCGGTTTGATCGCCACCGACGAAGAAGGTGGTGGTGCCAGTGGCCACGGTTTTCCCAATGGCGTCTTTCTTTTCCTTCATATTATAAAGGCGATACTCCAGCACGAGAACAAGTTGGTACTGGAGGGTGGTGAGGAACTGCTGGGTGGATTGACGAATCGGCACGCGTTCGATTTTCTTGACCGTGACCTCAAGGATAGCGTCGCTCGCGTCTTTTCGGCCGTGGCGGAAGGTACCATCGCGATCGATTTCTTGAAGGATGGCATTACTGACTATCCCGGGAATATCGGTTTCATCGGTCTCGTTTTGCACTGTCGGCAAATAGACGACTTTAATATCGGTCATGCCAGGAGCTTTAGGGGTGCTGCCCATCTGATAGTTCGCACAAGAGCACAGGGCGAGGCTAAGCAGGGCAGGGAAGAGGTATTTCATTGATTAGGTAGACTACGGGGTTGAGGTTGGGCATTCGATCTTAAACTTATTTTGCTTTTATCGGCCGGGCTGGCCTGCTGTTTGGCTTCGGAGATCAAGTCTTCAAGGATCCGTTTCCGTTGTCGGGCTTCTTGGCCTTGGGTGGAATCGGGAGATTGAGTAAGGACCTCATTGTAGTAAACCAGAGCGGCGGGATAGTTTCCCGTTTTATCGTAAAAGCGGGCTACGGAAAGAGAACCCCCACTGAGACGTTGGGAGAGCATCGCGATATTTTCTGTGGCCTGCTCTGTTTTGTCGCTGCGTTTGTAGCGAGCTAAGTAATCCTGAAAAGCCTCGATGCCTTTTTGGGCGGCGGTCTGGTCGTACTCAGGTTGACGGGCGGCTTTCATCCAAACGAAACCGATCTGATACTGGGCATCGTCGATCAGATCATTCTTAGGATATTTATCCAAAATATCTTCATAGAATCGGACGGCGTCAGGCCACTTCTTTTGCTTCTCCCGAGCTAGGCCGCAGGAAAACGTAGCGAGGGGAGCGTAGGTTCCGAAGGGAGCTGATTTAATGATCGTCTGGTAGATTTCGACCACTTTGTTCATGTCGGCGGGCATGGGGATTTTCCACATCATTTGGTGCTGTCCTGCTAGGTAGACGTTGCCGATGGCGAACATTCTCTCGATGGCAAGATCCCAGTACTGATTGGCGGCTGATTCTTCGATTAACTTTTTGTAGGCTTTGTAGGCATCCCAGTACTTTGCCAAGTGCTCATACATTTCACCGACTTTGTAGAGCGCTTCGGTTTTACGGAGATCGTCGGGATTCTCTTTGGCAAAAACCTGATAAATCTTTAGGGCCTGTTCGAAATATTTAATCGAGTTGGCGTTGGCCTCTCCTCCACGTTTATCGGTCTCGTCCCGCAGTTGACGCGCTTCCTGCTGTTTCTCCTTGCCCAGGGTACGGGCGGCTAGGGCAACTTCTTTATCTCCTAGTTCGTCGGCTCGGTCAGCGGCGGCCATCTGTTCGTCGGCATCTCGCTCCAACTGTTCGACCTGTTCATAGGCTTTGCCGATGGTCTCGGCATTTTTGGCGGTTTGCAGTATGTCGGCTGAGGTGCCGCGATTGCCGATGATGTCCGATTCAAAGGTAAAACCTTCCCCTGGGGTATGGTTGGTGAAGTTGAGGGGGATGGTGGTGCTGCCCTCGGCGAGCCAGTCTCCTTTGCTATCGATGTAGCCCCACGAAGGGCCTTGGGAATCTCCATTGAGGAGGCGAGAGCCAATCCGAACATGGGCTTTGGCTCCGCGAAAACCATTTTCGACTGCTTCGATGGTTGCGGTGGTGTCTTGGCGTCCATCGGTTCCGACACGGGAGGGGGCCCCTTTCTCCACCATGGCGGAGGAGACGTGAGCTTCGGCAATCTTCACTACCCCTTGGGGATCGATAAAGAACCATTTTCCGCCTGTGAATTCGTTGCCATCCAAAGTTCCTCCCTCGTTGACTGCGGCCAGCCCCTCGGAAAAGAGAAGGACTTCCTGATATTTGGGGATGACGACAAAAACTCCTGCTCGATCGATATAGCCCCATTTGCCCTCGGCCATCGCGCCGCAACGGTCTTCAGAAAAGCAGTAGACCTGTTCGTATTTGGGGGGGATGGCCATCTCTCCACTTTTCGTGACAAAGCCCCACTTTCCTTCCCAGCGGACGGCGGCCAATCCTTGGCGAAAAATTCCCGCACTTTCGTATTTGGGCTCGATGAGGTATTTGCCGGTTCGAGTGATAAAGCCCCACTTACCATCCTGTTTGACGGCGGCGGCTTGATCGCTGAAAAGAAAGGCTTCTTCGTAGCGCGGTTCGATAACGAACTTACCTTCGCCATTAATAAAGCCCCACTTGCCATCTTGTTTGACGGCGGCAAGAAAATCGGAGAACTGTAGGGCCTCTTCGTACTTGGGCTCGATAACAAACTTACCCGCGTTGTTGACGTAGCCGTAGCGGCCCCACCAAGCTTTTTTAGGGCGCAGATCTACCCCCGTGTCGGATTGGGTGAAGCCAGATTCAGCGAAAAAAAGAAAAAGAGAAAGAAAAGCCATCCAGATAGTTGGAAGCCAATGAATTGCTTTTCGGGTGATTATCACAAGTTGTTCATTTTATCGGTAGAGCTTCTGCCGTCAAGGTAGGTGCAGATTGAGAGTGAGCCTGGGCTGGAGTTAGGATACCATCCGCAGATGAGTTCCCAATGGGCAGTGCGGCTAGGGGTGTTGGTAAGTTGGTCTTTTTTGGGATTGAGCGTGGCGGAGGAGAAGGTGGCGATTGCGCCCGAGCAAGAGTTTACGGTGATGGCCTACAACGTGGAAAATTTGTTCGATGTGGATCGGGTCGCTCCTTATGACGACTACTTGGAATCGCCCGCTGATCCGAATAGCTACAGTCCAAGTAAACTTGCCCGAAAACTTAAGACGGTGGCAACGGTTTTAAAAAGTGCCTGCAATGGGAAGGGGCCCGATGTGGTTATTTTGAATGAGTTGGAAATGGATCACACCCCTGATTCCAAGGTGGGAGATATGAAAGAGTTTCTCGCGAAATACGCGGATACGAACTACGAAAAGATGCTGGCGGCGGACTTAACGGATGAGTTGCGCGGTCTCCCGACGGAGGCTTGGTTGCTGAAGGCACTCGAAGATGAGGGATTGAAGGGGTACACGATTTTGGTGGGCAAGTTGCCCGAGGGAGCCACCCAGCATCAGGACGCGATTACGAATGGACTCCTCACACGTTTTCCTGTGGTGTTTACGCAGACGATCGACACTCCATCCGCTCGCGGGATATTGGAAACCAAACTGCAGGTGGGGGAGGCGACTTTTACGGTGATGGGAAATCACTGGAAAAGTGGAGCGAGCGATCCAGCGATGGAGAATACACGCCTTGGGAATGCTAAGACGGTGCGGGACAGGCTGGATCAGATTTACCAAGAGGATCCCAAGGCGGATGTGATCATCGGGGGAGATTTCAATACACAGTACAACCAGGGTCAAAGGTACCCCTACATGGTAAAGACTGCCTTGCAGGATGTGTTGGGGTCGCAAGGGGATCGAAAAGTGCTCGGTGGTTCGGGCAAGCCGGATCTCTATAATCTTTGGTTTGATCTTTCTCCAGAGAAACGATATTCGGACGAGTTTAAGGGAGAGTGGGGCACCTTGATGCAGCTCTTGGTCACGCGAGGATTGGGGGACGGCACAGGGGTGGAGTATGTGGAGGGAAGTTTTCATCAGGTGTTAGTTCCTGGGGTGAACTGCCGAGAACCGTTGGGATTGCCTTGGCGTTGGACGAATTACGGACCGGGATGGGGTGCGAGTGATCATTTTCCGGTGATGGCCACTTTTCGTGTGGGAGGAGCTTCGAAAATTAGTAGTTCATCTGCGACCCAGAGCTCTGTGCCTCAACCCCAAGCGCTGAAAGTTGGCTATGACAAGATTGATCGATCGAAGCTGCGAAATGCCTCGGTCCTGAAGGATGCAACTGCGGAGGAGATGGCCAAAGCGATGGGGGAGATCTTCTTGGTAAAGGGAACCATTTCCAAGGTGCGACCTCTTGAGCTTGAGGTGGAGGGCAAGCCCTATCTGTTGCACTCGTTTGATAAGAATTTAAGCAGTACGATCCGTCTTTTCACAAAAGGGACTCAGGTCAAAATACTGGGGCAGTTGGGGCTCTTTAAAGGTAAGTTGCAGTTTGTCGTGCAGGACCCGAGTTGGATTAAGTAGCGAGCGGATCTTTTTGGTTGATGGGAGGGGAAGGGGGTTTAGGCCCGATGGGATTCTTGGGTGAGTTGGTTGAGGTGTTGTTCTATTTCGGGAGTCAACTGAGCCCAATAGAAGCGCCAAGCCCAATTTCCCTGTTCGCGACCTGGAACATTCATGCGCGCTTCTGATCCGAGGCCAAGAATATCCTGCAAGGGGTAAATGGCGGTTTGGGCGGGTGAGCGCAAGGCAAGGGCGATCATATCCCACTGGATTTGTGATCCGTCGGATCGAAGATAGGTACGGACGTTGTGCTGTTCTCGCGCGATTTGATCGAGGGAGCGTGTGGAATCTTGACCCGCCTCGCTCCGATACCAGCCTACGGTGGTGTCATTGTCATGGGTTCCCGTATAGACGACGCAGTTCGCCGGGTAGCTCTCGGGTCTGAAGGAAGCAGCCTTGGCATCGTCGCCGAAGGCAAACTGTAGGATTCGCATTCCTGGATAGCCAAGGGCGTCCCGCAGGGCATCGACATCAGGTGTAATCACGCCGAGATCCTCGGCAATGATGGGAAGGGTACCGAGGGCTTTCTCTGCTGCATGAAAAAGTTTCTGACTTGGTCCGGGAGACCAGTGCCCATGGACAGCGGTGGCTTCTTCCGCGGGAATTTCCCAGTTGGCGGCAAAGCCGCGGAAGTGGTCGATTCGCACGATATCGTAGAGTTTAAACGTGCTGCGGAGTCGTTCGATCCACCAAGAGAAGCCACTCTTCTCATGAACGTCCCAACGATAAAGAGGATTGCCCCAGCGTTGGCCTGTAGTGCTGAAGTAGTCAGGGGGAACACCGGCGATTGCGGTGGGATGGCCGTCTTCTTTTAGGAAGAAAAGCTCGGGATGACACCAGACATCGGCACTGTCGTGGGCGACAAAAATGGGGATATCGCCGATGATGGAGATGCCTCGTTGTTTGGCGGCACGGCGCAGGGAGGTCCATTGATGATGGAAAAGAAATTGGAGGATCTTGGTATGGCGGATTTCGGTGGCGTGGGTTTTTCGGGCTTCGGCCAAAGCCACTGGGTCGCGATGGACGAGGGGAGAGGGCCAATTTACCCATGGGCCATGCCCGTGGGCTTTTTTTAGAGCAGAGAAAAGGGAGAAGTCTTCTAGCCACGCAGTGTGATCTTCTTCGAACTGCATCAGCCCAGCTTTGAGGCTAGGGGAGGCTCGACGGGCGAAGGATTGGGCGGTTTTTTTGAGGACGGCGGCACGAGCAAGAAGAACAGGTCCGTACTCGATCTGTGATTTCGAAAAGAGAGGGAAATCCTCGATATCTTCTGGGCGGAGGAGGCCCTCCTCTCGTAAGGCTTCGAAGGAGATGAGCATGGTATTCCCAGCAAAGGTGGAGAGCGCTTGGTAAGGGGAATCGGCGTAGCCAGTTGGGCCGAGGGGTAGGACCTGCCACAGTTTTTGGGACATGGCGCTGAGGTGGGCGAGCCAGCGATGGGCTTCGGGACCGATTTCTCCCATGCCGTAGCGCCCAGGTAGGGAAGTGGGGTGGAGAAGGACTCCTGCAGAGTGTGGAAACGACATAAGCAGGGTAAGTTATCGAAGAAAAACCCAGCCAACGAAAGCCAGAATGGGGATAAGGATTGGCAAGGTGAAGCGCAGGATATAGCCAAAAAAGGAAGGCATATGGATTTTGGAGGATTCGGCGATCGACTTGACCATGAGGTTGGGGCCATTGCCGATGTAGGTAGCGGCCCCGAAAAAGACGGCACCTAAGGAGATGGCGGCGAGAGTGGCGGGGTCTTGCAGGGCAAAGCGGGCGACTTCGGTTTGATCAAAAAGGTGAAGGACAGGCTCATGTAGATTTAAGGCTAAGGTAAGGAAAGTGAGGTAAGTGGGGGCATTGTCGAGAAAGGCGGAAAGCGAACCTGTCATCCAGTAGTACTGAAGATTGGAGGGGTGCCCGAGACCGTGGGCTGAGGCGGTGAGGAGGTGAATGACAGGAATCAAGGTGGCAAAAATCCCTAAAAAGAGCCAAGCGACTTCTTGGATAGGCTCGAAGGTGAACTCATTCCCTTGTCGGATGGAGGGGGAGGTAAAGTGGTAGGAGGCCCATGCACTTGCGACCATGATGCTATCGGAAATAAACCAAGGAGCGCCCCATCCACGAATAAGTACCGCGATGATGATGGCTGCAAGGAAAAGAGAGTTTTTCCATCCTTGGATTTGAAAGGATTCGTGTTCTGCTTCTTTTTCCTGAATCTTTTTTGGAGCGCGATTGAAGTTGGCCCGATCGAGTAGGTAAAAAACTGTCAGGACTAGGCCGATGACAGCCAACCACTCAGGCCAGAGGTGTTCTAGGGTCCAGAAGAAGGGAACTCCGCGCAGGTAGCCAAGAAAGAGGGGAGGATCGCCGATGGGGGTAAGGCAACCGCCGATATTGGCGACGACAAAGATAAAGAAAACAATGTGAAAGCCTGTGATTCGATAGCGATTCATCCGAATCCAGGGCCGGATGAGGAGCATGGCGGCGCCAGTGGTTCCGAGGACGTTGGCCAGAAGCCCACCCACCAGAAGAAAAACCACATTACGAAAAGGGGTGGATTCGCCAGCAACCCCGATACGGATCCCCCCAGAAACGACGAAAAGTGATCCGATGAGGGCGAGAAAGCTGATGTATTCTTCTAGGGCCGAGATAACCGGGTCGCTGTTTCGCCGAATCAGGAGGTAGTAGGCGATGACGATGGTGGCCAAGGTGACACTGATGAGGGGGTACCTGCGGTGCCAGAGGGGTGCGATGAGCAGGGGGCCCATGGCGATGGCGAGGATGAGGATGGCAAAGGGGGCGAGGAGCCAAAAAGGGGGCGGGGGACCCATGTCCATGAGAGCGAGGATCATCCTTCTTGGATGCAGGGAGTTAATAGCAGGGTCAAGCTTGGCTGATGGTTGCGAGAGAGCCTTGCTCTAGTCCAAACGTTCTCTAGGATTTTCGCATGTCGAAAAGCACTAGTGAATTGGCTTACAACTCGAAAGTGGAGGGAAATGTTGTCCTGACCACGCTGGATGCGGCGGTGAATTGGATGCGTAAAAACTCCCTTTGGCCGATGCCGATGGGTCTGGCCTGCTGTGCAATCGAGCTGATGGCGGCGGCCTCGGCTCGTTTCGATATTGCGCGGTTTGGTGCGGAAGTGATGCGTTTTTCCCCTCGTCAATCGGATCTGATGATCGTGGCGGGGACGGTGACCTACAAGATGGCTTTGGCCACGAAACGGATCTGGGATCAGATGGCTGAGCCGAAGTGGTGTATTGCGATGGGCGCATGTGCAAGCACGGGCGGGATGTACCGAAGCTACGCGGTTCTGCAAGGGATCGATCAGTTAATTCCGGTGGATGTCTATATTTCGGGTTGCCCTCCACGGCCCGAGGCGGTTCTGGAGGGATTGATGAAGTTACAAGAAAAGATCGCCCAAAGCCGAGGGGTTGTAATGGGGCAGAAGCAGCTGTCGTGAGTGAATCTGCCTTGGTCATGGAAGGGATCGCGATGCTTCCTGAGTTTCGGGGTGAGGCTTCTGGGGTAGTGGCTCTGGAGAAAATTCCCGAGGTGATGGCTGGCTTGAAAAGCGAGGGATTTACTTACTTGGTGGATATTACAGGAGTCGACAATCAAGGAGAGGATCCCCGATTTGAAGTGGTCTACGAGCTTTGTGACCTATCGAAGAAAAAACACCTGCGGATTAAGACGATGGTTGCGGAAGGTGATCCAGTTCCGAGCGTCTCAGCGATCTGGCGGACGGCCGATTGGCATGAGCGGGAAATCTGGGACATGCTAGGGATCCGCTTCTCGGGTCACCCAGACCTGCGCCGCATCCTCATGTGGGAGGGGTATCCGCACCATCCTTTGCGCAAAGATTTCCCCTTGGCTGGTTTGCCGACAGAGATGCCTGACATCGCCTTTACCGCCAAAGCACCGCTGGAAGGTGGACCCTTCGTGACGAGCTCGGCCACTCTGGCCCAAGATCGTGAGCCTAGGGCTCACCCTGCAGAGGAGAGGAACTTGTGAGTTCGACCGTTCTACCCATTTCTTTTGGAGACGCGGTGGCACGCACAGCGGTAGCGCCGTCGAATCTTCCCGCGGAAGATGTGGGTGAGAGGCTAGTTCTAAACATCGGACCCTCCCACCCAAGTACCCACGGAGTGTTGCGACTGGTGCTGGAGTTGGACGGGGAAGTGATTACTAAGACGGATACAGAAATTGGCTATCTCCATCGTGGCGACGAAAAAATTGCAGAGAATATGACTTGGAATCAGTTCGTCCCCTATACGGACCGCCTGGATTACATGGCTCCGCTGGCGAATAACGTGGCCTACGCCTGTGCAGTGGAAAAGCTGATGGGCTTTGAGTTACCGCCTCGGGCCAAGGTCACTCGAGTGATCTGTTGCGAACTAGCGAGGATCTCGGCTCACTTGCTCGGGCTAGGTGCGTTTGCCATGGATGTGGGTGCGATGACGATGTTTCTCTATACGTTCACCGAGCGGGAAAAAATCTATAACTTAATTGAGTTCCTTACGGGAGCACGCTTCACCACAAGTTTCACTCGGGTGGGGGGTCAGATTCGCGATATCCCCCCTGGATTCCTCGAGGGAGTCTCTGAGTTTTGCGCCCAATTTCCAGCTCAGCTGGATGATTTTGGGTCAATGTTGAATCGCAATCGAATCTTTGTCGATCGGAC
The DNA here is from genome assembly GCA_945876115.1 of Verrucomicrobia subdivision 6 bacterium. Classification (GTDB taxonomy): domain Bacteria; phylum Verrucomicrobiota; class Verrucomicrobiia; order Methylacidiphilales; family Verrucolacustridaceae; genus Verrucolacustris. The sequence goes on from CAMCNF010000031.1 coordinate 12,684, forward strand.
GAAAGATATTGGAATTATTCCTGCAGACGTCGCTCTCGACTTTGGGTTGACCGGCCCAAATCTCCGCGGATCGGGCAAGGACTATGATGTGCGTAAAGTTTTTCCTTATCTTGATTATGAGTCTTACGACTTCGAAGTGCCTGTGGGTCAGACGGGGGACTGTTATGATCGTTTTGCGGTACGGATGGAGGAGATGAGGCAGAGCGTGGGCATTTTGCGGCAAGCGGTGGCCAAGATGCCTGGTGGGGCTTGGCAGGTTGATGATCCGAAGAATGTTCTTCCAAAGAAGGATAAGGTGCTGACGAAGATGGAGGAGTTGATTCACCAGTTTATTGTCGTGACCCAAGGCCCTGACGCGCCTGTCGGTGAAATATATTTCGGAGCAGAAAATCCTAAAGGTGAGCTGGGTTTTTATATTCATAGTCACGGGGGTGGGGTGCCCCATCGGCTTAAAATCCGAGCTCCTTCTTTTTGTAATCTAAGTATTCTCAGTCAACTTTTACCTGGGCATACGGTGAGTGATGTTCCGGCGATTTTGGGGAGCTTTGATTTTGTCATGGGGGAGTGTGACCGATGAGCACGGCTTTAGAGGTGGGTACAGAGAATTGCGCGGGTCCTGAGACAGGGGAGATTACTTCCGCACTGGAGAAGCAGGCAACGGAGCTGATTGCGCGTTACCCCGTTTCCACACGAAGTGCGGTTATGCCTTTACTCCATCTTTGGCAGGAGACCTTCGGATATATTGGCCCACGCGGGGTGGAGTGGATCGCAAAGAAGCTTTCCCTTCAGGAGATTCAAGTTCTTGAGTTAGTTACCTTCTATCCCTGGTTTCGGCAAAAGCCTTATGGGAAATTTCATTTCCGGGTTTGCCGGACATTGCCTTGTGCTTTGGGAGGATCGGGAAAGACATTTGCCACACTGCAAAAGTTAATGAACCTTAAGTCAGATGGACACGAAGGTGCAATGGTGAGCGAAGATGGAAGATTCTCCTTGGAGTATTCGGAGTGTTTGGCGTCCTGTGGCACGGCTCCAGTGATTCTGCGTAACGACGAGTTTCATCAAGGGGTAGACGAAAAACGGGCCACCGAGCTGGTGGCAGGATGCAAATAAGGGGATCTATGGCATTTTCTGAACAGCGCCTCATTTTTAAAAATATCGATGTCCCGGGCTATACCCGCGACATCGCCTGCTACCAAAAAAATGGTGGGTACGAGGTTCTCAAAAAAGGATTGGCCATGGGGGGTGGGGCGATTCGAGATGAGGTGAAAAAGAGTCAACTGCGCGGGCGGGGTGGGGCCGGTTTTCCGACAGGAACGAAGTGGAGTTTTATCGATCCAGCCAAGGCGACCAAGCCAATCTATCTGATCTGCAATGCAGATGAGTCGGAGCCAGGCACATTTAAGGATCGTCAAATCATTCACAAAGATCCCCATCAGCTTTTGGAAGGGATGATCCTGAGCTGTTTCGCCAATGGAGTGAAGCTGGCCTATCTCTACATCCGCTGTGAGTTTACCGAGGGATGGAAGATTATGGAGAAAGCCCTGGAGGAGGCGAGGGCGGCGGGTTTTCTTGGGAAAAATATATTAAAGACGGGATATGATTTAGAGATTTACGTCCATCGTGGGGCAGGGGCTTACATTTGCGGGGAAGAGACCGGATTGATTGAGTCGCTCGAAGGGAAACGGGCCTATCCCAGAATTAAGCCACCTTATTTTCCTGCAGTTCTGGGGCTCTATATGTGTCCGACGATCGTAAACAACGTGGAGACTCTCTGTAATGTAAAACATATCGTGGATATGGGGGGTGAAGCCTACGCCAAAATTGGACGCCCGAATAATACGGGAACTCGGCTACTTTGTGTCAGCGGGGATGTGGTCAAACCAGGATACTACGAATTTCCTGTGGGGGCCCTGACTTTGGGGCAATTAATCAATGATGTTTGCGGGGGAATCCGTAATGGCAATCGACTGAAGGCGGTTATTCCTGGCGGGTCATCTGCCAAGGTTTTGAAGGCGGGGGAAGTCTATAAGATTAAAGAAAAGGGTTTGGATGGAACTATGCTGGAAAAAGAGGTTGGCCTAGAGGATCTGCGACTTGATTTTGATACCCTGGCGGCTGCCGGAAGCATGGCGGGATCGGGTGGTGTCATCGTGATGGATCACACTCGAGATATGGTGGAGTGCTTGGCTAATATCTCCGCTTTTTATGCTCATGAATCGTGCGGTCAGTGTACCCCATGTCGGGAAGGGGTCTTGTGGCTTAAGAAAATCCTTGGGCGGATTGCGGAAGGGCATGGGCGAGAGGACGACCCCGCGCTCCTGAAAGAGGTCGCGGACAAGATTGCGGGCCGAACAATTTGTGCTTTCGGGGAAGCGGCCGCATGGCCCGTGCAGAGTTTTATTGCGAAGTTTAAAGCGGAGTTTTCCGCACGAATTGCTAGAAACGGATCAGCGTCTAGGCACGATACGATTTCCTTACTCCATTGAGAAAAATATGAGCTGTTGCCAAACCCACTCGATGAATCCCTGGAATCATGATGTGGCCAAGGATGAACTTGATTTAGTCGACGTGCAGGTCGATGGAGTTTGGTTGAAGATGCCGAAGGGTTTGAATGTGGTGGAGGTGGCCCACCGGTCTAAAAAATTTATTCCGCACTACTGCTACCATCCGAA
>CAMCNF010000032.1 GCA_945876115.1 Verrucomicrobia subdivision 6 bacterium
CACGCTCAAGTCTTTGTCACTCATCTCGATGGTTCCACCCCCGACAAAGACGTCGTCCTTACGCTCAATGCTTTAAAAGAAGAGTGGCAACGCGAAATCAATAAAACCCTCAGCATCAAGTACACCCCACGACTTCAGTTTTTTGTGGATGAAGCTCAACGCCGAGGCGATCGCATACTCCAGATCATGACCGAAATTGATCCTACCCGCCTCGATCCCAACGACCCTGACTTTATCGATCCCTCCGACGCGGCTCCCACTCTCACCCCAGAAGAATCACCCGATCTAGACCCATCCGCCGAACTCAGGGGCCGTAGCCAAAAACGCGCTCCCTAATTTCGGCTTAAGGCGACCAACCGACTGGCCAGCAAAAGCCCACTAGGGTAGGCGGATTTTCTCAATCGAACTCACCACCCCTTCTCCCAGAAAACTCTCCACTCGACTCTGGTACGGCCCAGGTTCATCGGTTAAGAAAACCCTTAATTTTCCCTCCTCCAACTTCGCCCCTTCCGAATCTCGCAACGATTCCGCACACGCCTCCGAGGAGTTGACCAACCTCACCTTCGGTCCCAGCACTTTTGCCAATACCCCCTTCAAGTGCGGATAATGGGTGCAGCCCAATACCAAAACCTTAATCTTTTCGCGCAACAACGGCTCAAGATACTTACGAATCACTGCCTCCGTCACCTCCCCCTCCACCCATCCCTCCTCCACCAGCGGAACGAGCAAGGGTGTCGCTTGCCCAAAAACCTTCAGACTGGGGCGCGCTTGGCGCAAGGCCTTCTCGTACGCCCCACTCCCGATTGTCGCCGAGGTCCCAATTACACCCACCGGCCCATCTCCCGCCACCCGTAACGTCGCCGCCACTCCCGATTCAATCATCCCATGCAACGGAACATTCACCGAGGAACGCAATTTTTCCACAGCAAAAGCCGAGGCCGTGTTACACGCCACCACAATCCGATCCACTCCCTTCGCCTCGAGAAAAGTGATGATCTCCCGGCTGTACCCCAAAACCGTTTCTGCTGACTTATTTCCATAAGGAACCCGCGCCGTGTCCCCCACATAAAAAATATCGCGCCGCGGAAAAGCCGAGCGCAAGGCTCGCACCACTGTTAACCCACCCATTCCAGAATCAAAAACACCTAAAGGCATCGTCTACTCTTTCTTCTCCGTTCCAACCGGTAAAGCTTTCCTCACCTCAGGCTCCACGCCGCCCACAGCCGCGGGAGCCACCACTGCCCCTTGCCCCGGAGCTGGAACCACTACGGGCGGGGCAACGTTGGAGGCACTCAAGTTCGTCCCCCGTGATCGAAAAGGTGCCACCTCCTCATTCTTTTTCACCCCAACCAAGGTCCCTACTGCATTCGTTGCGACTCGATCCTTACCGAGTTGTAACCGTGCCGCCGCTTGCGGATTTTCCTGGGATCGCGCGTACGCCTGAATCCCCGCAAAAATCCATTCGGCTACCTGCTGCCGATACTCTTCCGTGCGCATTAAGCTAGCCTCACGTGGGTTCGACATAAATCCTCCTTCGACCAGAACCGAGGGCGAGTTGGCTAATCTCAACACCTTGAACCGCGCCCTCTTCACCCCTCGATCCGAAGGCGCGTTACTTTTCGCCAAAACCGCTGACCGATGGATCGCCTGAGTCAGGAGAAAGTTATGATGATCATATCCGTTTCCTGGCCATATCTGATCTTCATCCCCCACCAACGACCCTCCCGAAGATGTCGAAGGCGCGAACTGCGGGGAAAGACTGTACGTCTCCCACCCCTCAGAAGACCGGCTCGAATCCTCGTTGAAATGAATGCTTACAAAAATATACCCAGGGTGGTCATCCGCTAACTTTGAGCGGTCTGCATGATCCACATATCGATCCTTGGTGCGAGTCAGCACCCAAGGAATTCCTGCTTTGTCTAGACAACGGACGAGGCGCTTCGCCACATCGAAGTTCGCCGTTTTCTCACTCAACCCCCGTGCCGCCCGCGTGCCCTCATCTCCACCCCCGTGCCCAGGATCGATCACCACCCCCTGCAACGGTCGCCTGGGAATCTCCCCATTCGGTCGCAGAAGCGGATCGAAAGTCTTTACCAGATCCACACGGGGAATCAGAACAACCTCACTCTCTTGCCGCACCGAATGACTCAACCAGTACCGCGCCCCTTTCCAGCGCATCTCACGACTATCTAGAGTCAGCTGCAAGGATCCCGCGGAAGAGACGAGTTCAAAAGGGCGATTTTTTTCAAACTCTTGCGGCACTTTAAATCCATAAAATTTCGCGAAGGAATCCAAAGAAACATAATCCACCCTCCCCACCCGCACCACCTCCCACGTTTCCACCGCCCACGCAGTTACCAGAAGACCAAGAATGACCAAACCCCACCGAATCACGATTTTCTCCTGCAGGGACGATGATCAATTAACCGAATCTTTCCAAGATAGACCGCCGCATAGAGCTGGCCTTCTACCACCTCCACATACTCCAACCGCAATCCAGGCAAACCCCGCAATAAGAACTTCAGCTTCGCCACCGACCGACCCGCCCCAGCTTGGCTCGCTTCTCGCACTGCTTTCGCCCATCGAGCCGCCACCCCTCTCTGCCCTAATGTAAGTCGTAGATTTCTGGAACTCATCGGTAATCCATCTTTTTCTCGAATCGTAGGAAGCTGCACAATTCGTACCGCACAAAAAAGATCCCGAACCATCCTTTCGATCACCTCACACTGCTGTTTATCTTTCTCCCCGAACACGGCCACCTGCGGTTGCACAATTCCGAACAACTTCATCACCACCGTCGCCACCCCACGAAAATGACCCACCCTCTTGGCCCCACATCGCCCCCGAGACCGATCCACCTCCTCCACCCAGGTAGAAGCATGCTTGGCATACAAACTTTTCGGACGGAAAAGCACATCCGCCCCCGCTTCTCTCGCCCGTTGAACGTCCGCCGCCCCTCGCTGGGGATATTGCCTAAAATCCGCTCGCGAGGTGAACTGCGTCGGATTGACATAAGCACTCACCACCACTCGATCCGCTAACTTCCCTGCTCTCCGAATCAACGCCACATGCCCATCATGCAAAGCCCCCATCGTCGGCACCAAAGCCACCGTCTTCCCCCGCCTCCGCCATGCGCGGGAGGCCTTTTGCATTTCCGCCGTTTTTGTCATAATCTTCACGAACCTCAATCCTACAAAATGTCTACCTACCTCCACAACCTCTTCGCTCAAAGAATCGGCGGTCCAGGCTATGGCCTCAAGGAAGCCCCGATCTATAAATTCGAGCGAATTAAGCGCGCCAAACGCGCCGCCAGCGCTGCCCACCCAAATAAGGAACTCCTCGATTTCGGTGTCGGCGAGCCCGACTCCATGGCCGACCCCAAGGTCGTCGCCAACCTCGCCCACGAAGCGGCCCTGCCCGCCAACCGCGGCTACGCCGACAATGGCGGCCCACGCCTTCGTACCGCTGCCGCCCACTACCTAAAAGAAGTCTTCGGGGTCACCGCCAATCCCGAGACCGAAATTATGCACTCCATCGGGAGTAAAGCCGCCCTCTCCATCCTTCCCGCCGCCCTTATCGATCCAGGTGATGTCGTCCTCATGACTAGCCCCGGCTACCCTGTCTTTGGAACCCACGCCACCTACTACGGCGGAGTCGTCCACCCCCTTCTTCTCACCCCAGAAAATAAGTATCTCCCGCGCCTCGATACCATTCCGCGCCCTATTCTCGATAAAGCGAAGGTTCTTGTTCTCAACTACCCCAATAACCCCACCGGGGCCTCCGCCACCCCTGAGTTTTTTCGAGAAGTCGTCGCTTTCGCCCAACGCGAAGAACTCATCGTCATCCACGACGCCGCCTACACCTCCCTTATTTTTGAAGGAGAACCGCTCAGCTTCCTCTCCATCCCAGGAGCCAAGGAGGTCGGCCTAGAACTCCACACCACCAGCAAGGCCTTCAATATGACAGGTTGGCGCTGCGGATTCGTTGTCGGCCATCCCCTCCTTATCCAAGCTTACGCCGATGTCAAAGATAACACCGATTCAGGTCAGTTCCTCGCCATCCAACACGCCTCTGCCACCGCTTTCGAAAACCCTCAAATTACTCGAGAAACCTCTGCCAAATACAGTCGGCGAATGGATGCGATAGTTAAGATTCTCCGTACCGCAGGGTTTTCTGCCCAAAAACCAGCTGGCTCCTTCTTTCTCTACACCCAAGCCCCAAAATCAGCCCAAGGAAGTCGCTCCCATACTTTCGCCAACGGAGAGGCCTTTTCTCAATGGCTCATCGAAGAACAGCTCGTTTCCACCGTCCCGTGGGACGAGGCAGGTGCCAACGTTCGCTTTAGTGTTACCTTTGCCGCCAAAAATCAATCGGACGAAGACCGCATTCTCGCCGAGCTCGCCACCCGCCTCCAACCCTACCGCTTCACCTTCTAATTCGGATTACGGACCAGGATCCTTTTCGTCATCCCCAGAAATCTTATCTTTGATCGCTAAGATCTGCGGAAGCACCACCAAAGCACTTAGCAGGGTAAAGATCACCCCTAAGCTCATCACCAGACCCAGCGAAACCAGCCCGCGATACTCCCCCACCAGCATCGAACCAAAACCAAACAAGGTCGTCAGCGCGGAAAGAACCACCGCCTTGCCCGTGCTCGATTCAAAAATACGAATCTTCCCCTCCTCCCGATAACGGTCCATCACATACACCCCATAGGCCACTCCGATTCCCAGAATCATCGGCAAGGTCACAATATTCGCTGGATCCAACTTAATTTTAAAGAAACCCAAAGCGCCGAAAAGCCACAGCACCCCAAGGGCTAATGGGAGCAGGGTGAGCAGAACATCCTCGATCCGCCGAAACAGGACGAAAATCAGCACGAGAATCACCCCACCCGCGTAAAACGAAGCCTGAATATAACTTTTCATCAAAAGATCAATATACTCCAAGTTCATCACCGGCGTGCCCGTCACCTCAGGCGCCACCCGTTGCACCTGCCCAACAAACTCCTCATTCGGCTTCCGCTCCCATACATCCACCGCTGGCTCCACTTCCAAAAGAACTTTCCCACCTTTCGAAAGATAGCGCTCCTTTAATTGCGGGGGCAGATCCTGCACCGTCAAAGCCCGATCCCCTCGTTGCGTCTTCAGCCAACCTAGATTCTGCGTGATCGATCCCACTAACTTCACCTGATGCCGATCCAACCTCTGCTTCGCCTCATCCAGATTCAACTTATCCAACGCGGCTACCGCCCGTTCCAAAGGAGGAATCATCTTTTCAAACGTTGTCACCGCCTGCCTCGCCCGACCCGAAAGCCCGATGTACTGTTTGGCCTGCTTGGCCCCTTCTTGCGAAGATTCTAATAGAAACTCCAAATCTTTCTTCGCCTTGGGCACATCCACCGATTGCCCCGTGCCCGTACCCAAGGTGATCTCTCCCGCCACATGGGCAATCCGCTTCACCTCATCCATCCGCTTCTGCTGATCCCGCGGCACCAGATCCCCCAAAGTACGCACCTTGCTCACCGTGGAAAGTTCACGCAACTGATCCGCCAACTCGTCTGCCTGGTCTACCGTGTCCGCCATCACCACCCCGTAAATCAAAGATCCTTTTCCGGTGTCCAAAAGCTCCCGAGTCAACCGAACCGATTCCATCTTCGGATTCTGCAAATGGAGAAGATTATGATCAAAGGTCACCTCTCGACATTTCACCCAAGCAAATGCACTAAAACCCGCCGCCGCCAGCAAGACCAGATACGGATGAAACGTCAGTCTCCGATCAAGGCTCTCCCCATATCCAAATCGTAGCATAGTACCCACCTGCACCTTCCCATCTCGATCCCGCCAAAGGAGGAGCGCAGGTAAAATTGAAAGACTCGCCAAAAGCGCCAAAATAACCCCCGTCCCCGCAATCCAACCCAGCTCGGTCAATCCCGTGAAATCATTAAAACACATCGCGTAAAATGCCGCCGCCGTCGTTCCCCCACCCGCCAAGAGAGCCTTGCCGGTTGTCGTTAGAGTGATTTCGACCGCCTCGGCCGAAGTTTTTCCACGGGACATCTCTTCCTCATACCTTCCTAGGAACTGGATCCCAAAATCGATTCCCAAGCCGAGAATCATCACAATGAAGGCCTGCGAAATGATATTCAGGTGCCCAATCGTCACCGTGGTCACTCCCAAGGAAATCACCACGCTGGCCAGGAGCGCCACTAAAGCTAGGAACGGTCGCGAAAACTCTCCATAGGCAAAAAAGAACATCACCGCGATCAAGACCAGAGTGATCAGCGTAGCCAACTTCATGTCATCCTCACTCTGCCGCAGTTCGTCATCCAGCAAGACAGGCTCCCCCGTCACTCCGATACTCACCTTGGCATAGAGCGGTCGTGTTTCCTTAACCATTTGCCGCACCCGCTTAATCACCCCCGTATAGGGCGTTGCACTTTTCTCCTCCTCCACCGAAGGCCGTAGAAGCATCAAAATTGTTTTCCCATCTTCTCCCAAACTCAAATACTCGTTCTTCAATAAATCACTCTCAAATTCGGAAAGCTCTCCCAATTTCCCTTTTTCCAACACATTCACAGGGGTCTCCAGATCTTTCGCCAACCCCTTTAAATTTCGCACGAACTCCTCAATAAATGGAATGAACTCCTGCCAGTTCGAGGACTTCCGCAGGTACGGATCGTTAAATTTGGCTGAAGCCTCCGCTAAAATGCCATTCAGATTCAGCGCCTGCTTATTTCCTTTCACCAGCGCCGCCAACTCCTCCATCTGCCGCCGAATCCCCGTCAACTGCTCCTCATCCGCCAAGAGCAAAAGCCGATCCGCCATCGGAGAGAAATCGTGCCGATAATAAACGCGATCCAGCCCCTTCTCTGTTTTTAATCGCTCGGCCAACGCATTGGCCGCCGCCCGGCTCGCCTTCAGATCATCACTCTTTAGGACGACAACAATTTCATCCCGGACATCAAACTCATTCATGTAAGCCAAATACTTTTTAAAGACGGGCGAATCCTTGCGAATCAGATCGAGGGTGTTATTCCGAATGACCAACCGCGCCCCCGCCATCGCCCCCCCCGCCACCACTAGAAGAAGCGTGGCCCACAACACCCGCGCACGATGCCCAACTACCAACCGCGCCCAACGATGGAGCAAGGCATCCCCCCAGCCTTGCCCCTGACCTTTACTCTCCTGCCCCATGAAAAATTAGCCCGCGGAGCGAGCCTGCTCCTTCTTTCGTTCCCACTCCTCTCGGATACCTCGGATATCACGAGACAACTCATCCTGTAAAATGCTCGCCTCCTCGCCCGCCCCTACCATCTTCGCTCCGACAATCTTTGCCCCAAGAAACGTTTCCCTCTCCGCCACCTTCGCTCGATACGTAGAATCAATATCGGCTAAAGCCTTCTTTTGCTTGTCCGTCAGCTTTCTCTCGGGTTCCGTTGTTGCTAACCGCTCCATCGCAAGCTCATACGCCGTCTTCATTAACCTAGTACCCTAAAAAACTCTGCCCCCTGCGTCCATCGTATTGTCAGGGGTCCCGCTTGCTCCACCCCACCTCGATAGACTAGCATCTTCGATGGATTTTGCTTCTCTCGGACTTTCCTCCTCTGTTCTCCAAGCCGTCGTCGACCTCGGATACAAAGAGCCCACCCCCATCCAAGCCCAAGCCATCCCCGTCGCACTTTCAGGAAAAGACATCATTGGCTCAGCCCAAACTGGAACAGGCAAAACCGCCGCCTTCGCCCTTCCTATTCTCCAACACCTTGGGAAACCAGGCTCCATGCGTGCCCTCATTCTTGAACCCACCCGCGAACTTGCCGACCAAGTCGCCGCCGCCCTCGAAGTTTTCGCCAAACACACCGGCCTCCGTATCGGCCTGATCTACGGCGGCGTCGGCTACGGAGCCCAACGCGAACAAATCAAACGGGGCATCGATATCCTTGTCGCTACCCCTGGCCGCTTACTCGACCTCGTCGGCCAAGGAGACCTCAACTTCGGCCATCTCACCCACCTCGTCCTTGATGAAGTCGATCGCATGCTCGATATGGGCTTCTTGCCCGACGTCAAACGCATCGTCTCCCTCTGTCCCGAGAAACGTCAAACCCTCTTTTTCTCTGCCACCATCCCCCCCGAAATCGAACGTCTCACTCAGTGGGCCCTTAAAGAACCTGTCACCATCGAGATCGGTCTGCGCCAATCCGCAGCCGAAACCGTCACCCACGCCCTCTATCCCGTCGCCGCCGATCAAAAACACGAACTCCTTCTCGGTTTGCTAGAAAAAACCCACTACGAAAGTGTCATCGTCTTTTGTCGGACCCGCATGGGCTCCGACCGAGTGGCAGGTAGCCTATCCAATCTCCCTCACCCCGTCGGCGTTCTTCATTCCGACCGCTCTCAGGCGGAACGCACCGAAGCACTCACTGGATTTCGTTCAGGAAAATATCCCATCCTCGTCGCCACCGACATCGCCGCTCGTGGTCTTGATATCGCAGGGATCACCCACGTGATTAATTATGACGTCCCCCAGCACCCTGAAGATTATGTCCACCGCATCGGCCGGACTGGTCGCGCCGCTAAGGAAGGGGATGCCTTTACCCTCTTCGTCGCAGAGGAGCTACCCCACGTCGAAGCCATCGAACGCATGCTCGGCCAGAAACTACCTCGCACAAAACTGGAAAACTTCCCCTACCGCTTCACCGCACTATTCGAAGAAGGCCACACCGTGGCCCAAACCCGAATGCGCGGAATCCGCACCGTCCGCGGCTACACCTTCGGCGCTCGCCGCCGCTAATCACCTCCTAATCAGGCGAGAGTCCAAGCACCTTCGCTGCTCGCCCAAGTTTCTGGTCGAAAGTGTAAAGTGGAGAGCGCAATCTCTCCGCCAACTCCAAATAAGCCGCATCATAGGAAGATACCTCAAAGCGAACTGCCAACTCCCGCCACCGCCCCATTCTTTCCACCGGCATTGTCAAACGGACCACGGGCCAACTCTGCACCAACGCCCACGACTCATTCATCACCTCCTGACTCATCCGACCCCTCCGACATCCACTTAGAAGCACATTCAACATCTCATGCACCCATAACTCAGGAACCCGTACATCCAGCTTCCCCTCGCCCACTTTTTCTAAAATTTCATCGGCCTTGGACTGGCTCTCATCCGCCAAAACCCAGCAGGCCGTGACCGACGCATCGAGAATCGCAGATTTCAAAACCTTCGACCTAGTTCGATCAGCTCTCGAATCCCCTTTCGTCCCTGCTTAGTCTTCGCACGAACCTTTCGCGCCAGCTCCACCCAGTTTTCACCCGCTTTTTCATCCCCGTTTTCAGGCCCCACTAAGCGCGCTGCCACCTTCCCCCTGCGCGTAATCACCACCTCCTGCCCCCCCGCCACCAGATTCAATAACTCCGATAGCCTGTTCTTCGCCTCAAACGCCCCCATCGATAAACTAACCTTCATACACCTAGCTTACACATCTAGCTGTTTACTGCAAACCTCTTCTAGAATCCAAACCCCCACCCTCTTTCTGTCCTTGGCGTCCTTAGCGTGAGCAATTCCCCGGTAGGGCGCATCATCCGTGATGCGCCGATTGAAACACTCAGCCACTCAAACCTAAACCACTCTATCGGCCGACGGGGACCATCGGCCCTACCATCAAATCCCCACCCGCCCGTTGCGTGAGTATCTCTTCCTCAATCCACGCGTAAGCGTGTCCCGCGAATGCGGGGCAAAATTAAAAATCCCTATCCCCTCCGCCTCAAAACCCTACCCTCCCCCTTATGTCCGCACCTGAGATTTCCCCCACCTCAACACCCCTCCTCTTTACCGGCGGGCTCGCTGAGACCAACGCCTACCTTCTCAACCTCCAAGGGCACCTTCTCGCCATCGATGCCCCCGAGGGTTTTCTCAATTTCCTCAAAACAAAAAACCTTAAACCTCACTCCCTCCTCCTCACCCACGGCCACTGGGACCATATCTGGGACGCCGCCGCCATCGCAGAGTGGGCTACTTGCCCCGTCTATTATCATCCCGACACCGCCTTTCTCTGTCTCGAACCCGACTCCATGCTCACTTTCGGCCTCCCCAAAAAAATCCAACCCGTCCACGCCACCCAACTCCTCGAGGAAAAAACTCCTCCCCCGCCCGCTTGGCCCCAAGCCAAACTTCTCCACGTTCCAGGACACTGCCCAGGTAGCCTTTGCCTCTATCTCCCAAAAACTCACCAACTTTTCGGCGGAGACGTCCTCTTTGCCGATGGCGTTGGTCGCTGGGACCTGCCCGGAGGAAGTCGAGACCTCCTCATCACAGGCATTCAGAAAAAAATTCTCCCTCTCCCACCACAAACTACTGTTTACCCTGGCCATGGCCCCACCACCACCGTCGGTCGCGAAAAATCTTCGAATCCATTTCTTGTCAACTAACAAACAAGATTAGCATATTTGCAAATATACTAATCTTAAAATTGCTTAAATTATCTCCAATCAAAGATCCAGATCGCTCCCCCGTAGAACCGATACCCACCCCTCAATTTCTGCCTCAATCGAAACGATCCTTACCCCCGACTCCAAGTCCTCCATCTTTCTAAAAGAGCCCGCGCAGCTCCTTTCTTAATCGTTTCGTCTGCCAACTTGCGTCCCTCCTCCCAATCTTTTCCTATCCCCGCCAACCAAAGCAGCGCCCCCGCGTTCCACTCCACCGACCCCCGCACCGCTCGCGCCCCATCCCCCGCCAGTACCGCAGAGATGCGGGCCGCACTCTCCTCCGCTCGAGGAGCCTCCAGATCCAAGGAAGAACCCCACTCCCCAGGCGCCAACTCCTCCGTCAGATCAAATTTTTTTCCACCCTTTTTTCCCACCAACCGATTCCGTCCCAAAGGCGATAGCTCCCCCAAAGGAGCCCCCTTCTCATCTTCCCCATAAACAATCGCATACGATTCCACCGCTAACCTCTCGAGCGCTTCCGCCAAGATGGCCATATCCTCCTCACGAAAAACCCCGACCAACCGAACTTCAGGTTTTGCAGGATTCACTAACGGTCCCAAGAAATGAAACGCCGTTCGCTTTCCCTGCGCTGATAAAATCTTCCTCGCACCCGCCACCCCAGCAAAAGCTGGATGAAAATCTGGAGCATAAAGAAAAGCACACCCCACCTCACCCAGACAGCTGGCCAACTCTCCCGCATCCCTTGCGCTCTTCACCCCCAGCGCACTCAAAGCATCTGCACTCCCACTCGGCCGCGTGATCCCCCGATTCCCATGTTTCGCTACAGGCAAACCCGCCGCCGCCGCCACCAACGCTGCCGCTGTAGATATATTCACGATCGGTCTCCCCCCTCCTCCCGTCCCACAACAGTCTGCCAACCCCTTCCCCCCCCACCTCCCCGTCAACCCCGCCGGCTTCGCCCTACCCAAAAAAGCCCGCGCCATCCCCGCGAGTTCCGCGCCCGTCTCTCCCTTCTCCGCCCAAGCCAATAGAAAATCCGCCTTCTCCCCATCCCCAACCCCCTCGTCCGCCAAAATAGCCACCAACTCTTCCGACTCCCCACCGCTCAACTCCCGACCCTCCCGACAATGCATTGTCGCCCGAGCCAAGGCGGCCGATCCGACCACTTCACAACTCATCCGATCCCTGACTCCTTCGGCAGAAACTCCTGAAACCTCAGTTTATCAATCGATTTCATATACGCCTCCATCGGCGAAACCCGCCCCGCCTTCAAATGCCCATCAATCGCATCGTCCATTAACTGCATCCCCTCCGCTTTCCCCGTTTTCAAAACATCGTTCAACTTCATCGTCGCCCCTTCCCGAATAATCGAAGCCACCGCATTATTTCCAACGAGAATCTCGTTCACCGCCAGCCGCCCTCCACCATCGGAACGCTTCAACAAAAGCTGAGCGCACACCGCACGAAGAGAATTCGCCAACATCGTTCGAATCTGCTCCTGCTGATTACTGGGAAAGGCATCGATAATTCGATCCACCGTCTTACGCGCGTTGTTCGTATGCAAAGTGCCGAAAACCAACAATCCCGTCTCCGCCGCCGTCAAGGCCAAGGCAATCGTCTCCAAATCCCGCATTTCCCCCACCAAAACTACATCTGCATCCTCCCGCAACGCCGCCTTCAGTCCCGTCGCAAAACTTGGAGTCTCGTTCGGTACCTCCCTCTGCGTAATGACCGATTTCTTGTTCGGATGCACAAACTCAATCGGCTCTTCAATCGTCACAATATGCCGCGAGTAATTTGTGTTAATCGAATCCACCACCGCCGCCAACGTCGTCGATTTTCCCGATCCAGTCGGACCCGTCACTAAAACCAATCCCGATTTATAGTTACCAAAACTTTCAATCACTGGGGGCACTCCTAACTCCTTCAAAGTTTTAATCTTTGTCGGAATAATTCGAAAAACCGCTCCGTAGCCGTGCAATTGCTTATAGTAGTTACACCGAAAACGACTCGCCTCATCCATTTCATAGGCAAAATCCAAGTCGCCCACCTCAGTAAACTTGCGCCATGCAGGGGGAGAGCAGATTGGCTGTAAAAGCTGGGTGATCGATTCTCGCGTTAAAGGTGCCTCCTGAATCGCGGTAACCTCGCCGTGCCTCCGGATTTTCGCGGGTTGACCCTCGAGTAAATGCAAATCACTCCCCCCTTTTTCCACTAAAACCGAGAAGAGTTCGTCGATCGGGTGGTTCATTAGAGTCCCGCTGCCAATCCTGTGGCAAAGGCCTTCTTGTTTTCTGCACGCCGATAGGCCTCTTCCCCTGAAATAATTCCCTTATCCAAATGCTCCTGCAAACTATCGTCCATTAACCTCATCCCCAACTTCTTCCCTGTCTGCATCACCCCTGGCAACATGAAAGTCTTCGCTTCACGAATTAAGTTGCCCACCGCCGGATTATTCACCAGCACCTCCAAAGCCAAGACCCGCCCATTCCCATCCTTACGCGGAATCAACTGCTGACAAACAATCCCTCGCAACGATTCGCTGACCATCGTCCGAATCTGGGACTGCTGCTCCACCGGAAACACATCCAGCAGCCGATCTAAAGTCCGCGCTGCAGTACTCGTGTGTAACGTTCCTAAAACTAAGTGGCCCGTCTCCGACGCACTGATCGCCAAAGAGATCGTCTCCAGATCCCGCATCTCTCCTACCATGATCACATCCGGATCTTCCCGCAACGCCGCCCGCAGAGCACTCGAAAAACTGGCTGAATTGGCCCCAATCTCCCTTTGAGAAACCTGACATCCCGAGGGAGTAAAAACGTACTCAATCGGATCTTCCAACGTAATAATGTGATCTTTCCTCTCTCGATTAATGTTGTCGACCATCGAAGCCAAGGTCGTCGACTTCCCACTACCCACCGCTCCTGTTACCAAAACCAGACCATTGTGATACCGCGTTAAGGTTTTCAGAACGGGCGGCAACCCCAACTCATCCATCGTCCGAATCTTGTTGGAAATTACACGGAAGACCGATTCCCACCCGCGTCTCTGCCGCACCACACTCGTTCGGAATCGAGCCAACCCCTCCGCTTCATAGCAAAAATCGAACGACCCATGCTCCTCCACCGTTCGAGTCTGTTTCGGTAGTAAAAAGGAACGCCCCAACTGTTCCGTCTCCTCCTTGCTCAAATGCCGCGCCCCTGCTCCCTCCATCGGGGCAAGCTGACCGTGAATCCGTACCAAAGCTGGTGCGTCAGGCCCCAGATGGAGGTCGCTCGCCCCCATCTCCACCGCCCGCTCCAAATAAGCCCGTACTACACTGCTATCTTGAACTTCCGCCCCACCCCCCGCTTGCTCAATCAGACTTCGTAACATCCCGATATGCTCCGATGGCAGCAATTGCTGCTCCTCTATCAAATCTAAAGCCGCCACCTTCGGGTTGGCCGTCGTTACCACCCGGACCTGCTCGGCCTGCTCGGCCGTCATCCAGCCCTGCTCCAGACTTGTCGTCAGAACATAATCGTTATACGAGGCGCTCATTTTGTACTTCCGAAAGCATCCCCTGCTTCTTCCGGCAGATCAATCGCAACCAACTCTTTGCTCTGCCTCGCCCACGATTCTGTGGATAACTTCCTCCTATGACCAAGGATCAAGTCATCGTCGCCCTGCGCGAAATCGGCACCATTCTCGAGCTCCAAGGAGAAAACCCCTTCAAATGTCGCGCTTACCTCAACGCGGCCCGCACTCTCGAAACATCTCCCACCGATCTTGCCGAACTCGTCCGCACCAACCGCCTCAGCGAACTCCCCGGAATCGGAGATGCCCTTCGCGATAAAATCACCACCCTCGTCACCACAGGAAAACTCCCCTATCTCGAAGAACTCCGCGCCTCTATCCCCTCAGGCCTCCTCTCCCTTCTCGAACTCCCTGGGCTGGGCCCAAAGAAACTTCGGCTCTTACGCGATCAACTCAAGATCGAATCCATCGAATCACTCTCCGCCGCTTGCTCCGATGGGAGGCTCGCTGCCATTGCAGGCCTTGGAGAAAAAACCGCCACCAACCTCCTCGAAGCTATCGCACGCCGAGCCACCTACCAAAAGTTCCATCGCCTCGGCGATGCCCTGCCCGTCGCTCAAGCTCTTCTCTCCCACCTCCGCCAATGCCCAGAAGTCCAAAATGCGGAGATCGCCGGCAGTCTTCGTCGAGGCAAAGAAATTGTCAAAGATCTGGATTTCATCGCCACTTCCACCCAACCCAAGAAAGTCATGCACGCCTTCGTCACCGCACCTTCCGTCGAAAAAATCGTCGCCCAAGGCGAAACCAAATCGAGCGTCATCCTTGCGGGCGGCATTCCCTGTGATCTCCGCGTCATTCCCCCCGAGGCTTGGGCCACCGCCCTCGCCCACTTCACCGGCTCCAAAGAGCACAATATTGCCCTCCGCCAACGCGCCATCGATCAAGGTCTTCACCTCAGCGAATGGGGCCTCTTTAAGGGGAAATCGAAGACTCCCCTCAAACTCAAAGAGGAGAAAGATCTCCACCGCGCTCTCGGCCTCGCTTTTATTCCCCCCGAACTTCGCGAAGACAGTGGAGAAGTTGCCGCCGCTGAAAAGAACGAACTCCCTAATCTTTTGACCCGCGCCGAGCTTCGTGGCTGCCTCCACAATCACACCCTCGCCAGCGATGGCCAGGACACCCTCCAAGCTATGGCCCATGCGGCCGCCACGCTTGGACTCGAATGGCTCGGAATCGCCGACCACTCGAAATCCTCATTCCAAGCTCGCGGTCT
>CAMCNF010000033.1 GCA_945876115.1 Verrucomicrobia subdivision 6 bacterium
GACAATTTCTCCGCTCCCGTCACTACCATCTTCAATTTCCCCAACTTCTCCCTCCCCGCCCTTCGCATCAACGCTCGTAAAAAAGTCGGTGTCGTCACCACCAGATCCACCTCATGCTTCGCAATGACTTCCCCCAGCGCCTGCGGATCCAAGGGACTGGGATACGTCACCACCCTCGGACCCCCCGTCAACGGCCACCACAACGTCGCCGTAAAACCAAAACTATGAAACAACGGCAAACAACCTAGCACCGAATTCAACTGCAAATTCCCCAGCACTCCATCGATCTGCCCTAGATTCGCCAAAAGATTACCATGGGTCAGCACCACCCCCTTCGGATCTCCTGTACTTCCACTGGTGAAAAGCAACCCCGCTTCTCGATCTCCGCCTTCTTGGGGGACTTTTCCCAGCCACGCCAACCACGGTGCAGGCAACAAAAGAGCCAGCACCGCCCAGAAAACCGCTTCTCCTTTTCCATGCTTCAACATATCCCCCAAATCCAATCGCCTGCCCGCTTCTGGAAACTGTTCACCCAACTTCTCTTCCATCGCCTTGGCTGTAATCACTGTTCGCAACCCGGCCTGCTTTGCCGATGAGTCCGAAACCGCCCGCCCTGCGGTAAAATTTAAGTTCACCGGTGTCTTCCCTGCCAGCACACATCCCAAATTCGCTATCGTCCCTCCAGCCCCTGGAGGCAACACCACCCCCACTCTCGGCCCTGCCTCCTCTTTCTTAATTCTTCGGGCTAAGGCCAAACCCGCACCCAGCAAAAGACCCGCTTTGATCTTTCTTCCTCCCATCCCCGCATCCACCAACGCCACCCGCCTCGCACCTCCCGCTAATCCCCTTAAACACGCCATCCCTAGGGATGTTGATTGGATGGTTCGGATCAATTTCGACCTCTCCAAGCCTGCCTTGGCATATTTCTATGAAGGTGTTTTTCAGGAACAGTCCCTGGGGTCATATTTTTCCCTTCCTCATTTTTAGGCCATGCAGGCCCACCCGGATAATTACCCCGTTCATCGCAGGTGAACGTCCCGCTAAGAAAATTGACCAGGTGATGATTGTCTGTTCCATCCTTGTAGGTGACTTTTTCCAACAACCCCTTATCTCCGAAAACTAGAATCACCGAATCCCGACTGCACGACTCCTTTGGACCCGTCAGAGGTTCAATCCATGTGGCTCGAAGTTTTCCAGTAAAGGTGCGATCTTTTTTCGTTGGAGGGCCAAACTGGGCCACCATATCTTCATAACGACTTAATCCAATTTGGTCTGCAGACGTTTTAGCTTGTTCAATAAGGCAACCAGATAAAAGGGCGGACAGCACCAGACCGAAACTGACCCAGCCCAAAAGTCGCATGGATCACTTAAACAAATTCTGGAAGAAGCCCGCCGCATCGTTCAGCACGCCGGTCGGAAGCCCTAGGCCATCCGCAATTTTCGACACATCCATCCCCATCTGCTCGGCAAGTTTCACCATATTCTTGATCACTGCGCTCTTCGCCCTTGAACTGATTTCATTGGAAACGCGCCCAGCAATCTCCGAGGCGGTCGCCCCATTCTGCCCACCTAAATTACTCATTCGAATATCACCCAAATCGAGGTTTCCCACCTTCACAATCCCGGGCATCCGCACGTCCAACTTCACATCCTTTAAGACAAACGAATCGATCCGATATTTCTTCGTCTTCGTCTCCTTGGCCCCCTCAGGGCGGGCCGATCGTTCGTTTACCTGCGCTTCCAATGCGTTCATGTTGTTCTTATTTCCACTGCCCTCAAAAAGAATCGCTACCTTTTCCATCTGCACCGTTTTGATCCGTATGACTGAGCCGGTCACCGAGCCGATATCCAGCGTCACCTTTCCCGTTCCTACCGAAAGAAGGTCATCCCGACTAAAACCCTTCGGATTTCCCATGCGGAAGTCCTTGATAAACCCATCCGCTTGCGTCAATTCAATCCGTAAACTGCCCAAACGAACTGATACCCCTGTGGCATCCTCCACCGCCTTGACCACCGCATTCCGCACCAGCCAATCCTTGCCGTTATAGAGAAACATCAACCCCGCCACCGCCGCCAGAGCCCCCACTACGATTAAATAACGAGACTTTTTCATAGATAAGTATCTTGCCCAACTCGCCCGCTTTTTCAACACCAAACAATCCTCGCTTTGGCCCCAGAACCTGCTATTTTGGAATTTTTATGGCAGAGCTAAAACTCAGAAATATTGCAATCATTGCTCACGTCGATCACGGCAAGACCACTCTTGTGGATCAGCTCCTACGCCAGGCAGGTACTTTCCGATCCAACCAAGTTGTCGCCGAACGCATGATGGACTCCATGGACCTCGAGAGGGAACGGGGTATCACCATCAAAGCCAAAAACGCCTCCTTCGAATATCACGATATCCGCGTTAACATTGTCGATACTCCAGGCCACGCCGATTTCGGTGGAGAAGTCGAACGCATCCTCCGCATGATCGATGGCGTCCTTCTTGTCGTTGATGCCGCCGAGGGTCCTCAAGCTCAAACCAAGTTCGTTCTCCGTAAAGCCCTCGAAGTCGGTGCTAAACCTATCGTTGTTCTTAATAAGATCGATCGCGAAAACGCCGATCCCAAGAAGGTTCTCGATCAAGTCTTTGAACTCTTCCTCGAACTCAACGCCACCGACGCCCAACTCGACTTCCCTGCCGTTTACGTTTCCGCCAAAGAAGGCTACTCCACTCTCAAATGGGACGGCAAACTTACCCCAGAAATCAAAGCCGCTGGCATGACCGCCCTTTTCGACACCATCCTCACTACCGTCCCCCCTCCTCCCGCCGATCCCGACTCCCCTTTTGCGCTTCTCGTCGCCAACCTTGACCACTCCGATTTCGTCGGGCGTATCTCCATCGGTCGCATCGCCTCGGGCACCGTGAAAATGGGCGACCCCGTCGCTTGTCTAAATCCCGAAGGGAAATCAGAAACCGGTCGCGTCACCCGTCTCTTTTCTCATCGGGGCATGGAACGGGTCGAAATCGAAAGCGCCTCCGCCGGTGATATTATCGGCCTCGCAGGTCTCGCCACTCCCGAGATCAGCGCCACCATCGCCGACAAACCTGACCGCGCCCCCCTTCCCTTTGTCGCCATCGATCCTCCCACCATTCATATGCAGTTTCTCGTCAACGACTCTCCCCTCGCAGGCCGCGAGGGCAAATTCCTCACCGCCCGCCACCTTCGCGAGCGCCTCGAGAAAGAGATCCGCACAAACGTCAGCCTACGCTTTGTCGACGGAGGCACCGCGGGTAGTTTTGAAATTCGTGCTCGTGGCGAAATGCAGATCGCCATTCTCCTCGAACAAATGCGTCGCGAGGGATTCGAAGTCCTCGTCTCCCGCCCTGAAGTTATTTTCCAAAAGGCCGAGGACGGTTCCGTTCTCGAACCGATCGAAACCCTTTACGCGGAAATCCCTTCGTTCTCCTTGGGTGATATCATGGGTAATCTTGCGGGACGCAAAGCCGAGATCGAGGACATGAAACCTAACGGCGAAAACACCTCTCTCGTCGCGGCCATTCCCACCCGTGGCCTGATTGGCTTTGAGACCGATCTCCAGAATCTTACCAAAGGCATGGGAATCATTTCCCATCTCTTCCGTGAGTACGGTGCGTTCCGTGGCGAAATTCCTGCCCGGATCAACGGTGTACTCATCGCCCTCGAAGCGGGGACCTCCATGGCCTACTCCCTCGATAATTTGCAAGAACGCGGCACCCTCTTCGTCGGACCGCAGGAAGATATCTATGCGGGCATGATTGTGGGTGAAAACACCCGTCCCGCCGACATGGTGGTCAACCCCTGCAAAGCCAAAAATCTCACTAACATGCGTTCGCAGGGTGACGGCAAAGGCATCGCCCTCAGCCCTCCGATTAAGCACAGCCTCGAGCGCGGTCTAGAATATCTTTCCGAAGACGAGTACCTCGAGGTCACCCCAAAAACCCTACGCTTCCGCAAAAAGATCCTCGATCACTCCCGCCGCAAGCGCTCGTAATCTCTCCCCCCTCCTCATTCCCACCTTCTTGGGAATGTAGGAACGTCCTTCCTCCTCAAAACCCGCTCCCCAACATTTCGACATTATGCATAAAGCCATAATGTCTCCTCACGGCCCCACCTACCCCCTTTCCACTATCCCTTCTCCCCCCGCCCCATTCCACTCCCTTCCTCCTTCCCACGTTCTTGGGAATGTAGGAACGTCCTTCCCCTTTAAAACCCGCTCCCCGACATTTCGACATTATGCATAAAGCCATAATGTCCCCTCACAGCCCCACCTACCCCCTTTCCACTATCCCTCCCCCCCTCCCCACTCCCTCCTCATTCCCACGTTCTTGGGAATGTAGGAGATTCTGCCTACTGGACTTTGGGGGCCTCGATCGTCATGCCGTGTTGACGGAATACGGCACGGTAAATCTTGCCTGAAGTATCTCTCTCCGCGAAAAACCGGGCCTCTACCCCCTCCACTTCAAATTCATCCCGATTGATGGTGCGCATGGGTATTTTTCCTTGGTTCGTCATCTGAAGAAATAAACGCTCATTTTCAAAGCTGATCTCGCAAGAGCCATAGGTTCCAAAATCATACTTGCCCTTATAATCATCAATGCGCCCAAGATTGAAACCGTCGGAGTCAGACCACGTGGGCAGTTTTTTAAAATAAACAGGAAAGTATGTATTCAGTTCTTTGACGCCAAGGACGTCGCCCTGATTGTTTTTAAGAATTTCAATCATTCTTCTCGACTTTTTCCCAACGAAGTATTTTGCCCCAACGACGAGTAACTCCTCGCTAATACCGGCTCCTTGCCACATCCACCGTGTCCCCTCTTTTTTTATTCCAAAGACACTAATGCCGTCATCATAGAAACCCTTTCGTTCGGAAATATCGAACTCCGACAAATCCGAAGGAGGCTCATCCCTTACCGTGCCCCCCATTTCCTGATTCGCAAATAAACAAATCGAGCCGATCGACATGGCCTCAGGATCCAATCCCGCAAAACTCGCCCCTGCATTAGTCAAAGCCACCACGGTCACATCAAGGTCTGGCACACGCCAAAGAGATGCTCGGTAAGGGGGGATATATCCCCCGTGCCCAATCCATTGATGCCCCAGAACATTTCGGATGCCCCACCCACAGCCATATCCTTCTCCACTTGAATCCGGCACGGAATAAACCGAGACCTCCGGCCGAAACGCCTCTTGCAGACTTTCAGACCGAAGCACTTTCCCATTCCAAAGGGCCTCATTCCAAAGAAATAGGTCTCGCGGAGTCGAGACGATTCCGCCAGCACCCCCCGCCCAATCCATATTCCATGCGTTGGCTGTCTTCGTTTGGCCATCTTGCAGGGTGTACGCTGTTGCATAATTTTTAATCACCGCTCCCCCTTTGGCCAGTTGGGTTTCTTTCATGCCTATTGGCTTAAAAAAGAGCCTGTCCAGAATTTGTCCCAAACTCTCCCCAGCAACTTTTTCCAAAATTATTCCCGCCAGATAGTAGTTCGAATTGCTGTAGGAAAACCGGCGTCCTGCCTGATCTCCAAAGGAGTGGGCTTCTATCATTTGCTGAATTTCACCAGGAAAGGGGGGATTGCCGCACCGTGAATGAAATTCCTTACGATCGGTATATTCCCGAATCCCGGAAGTGTGCGTCAGCAATTGTTTGAGGGTGATTTCTTTTCCGCGGGGAAATCCGTTTAGGTATTTCGACAGATGATCCGTAAGTTTTAGTTTTCCCTCTTCCTGCATCCTCAACATCGCCGCCGCCACAAACTGCTTGGAAATGGACCCGATGGCAAACTTGGTTTGTGGCCCAACGGGAACTCCGTTTTCCACGTTGGCCAAGCCTGAATAGCTTTCAAAAAGAATCTTTCCGTGACGGGCATACAAGAATCCATGCCCAGGCTTGGTTTTGTTTTTAGCCATAAACCAAGGGCCAAAGACTTGCACCAACTTGGGATAATGCGACCACGCTAAAAGACTTTCCCGGAATCCGCCGGACCGCAGAAGGTCCTCGATATGGGTCCTTCGCATCAACTGGGCTGTCTCAAGGAGGGGCAAATGGAATCGCGTTTTTCGCGATAGATCGGTATCGCTCTCCAACAGGAGGCGAACCCGGGAATAATCGGAATCGATCACGGAATTAGCCAGAAGGTCTCCTGCCGATTGTGGATCCGGGCAGGAAATAAAGAATCCCCAAGGACCCTTAAGATTCACTAGGAGAGCCTGAATCTTATTAACTCCTGGTTTTAGTTCAACGGCATAAAGTACTTCGTTTGGCGTAAGGACTCGGTAAAGCCACTCCTCCACCAGCAAATGTCCATTAATCCATATTTTGATCGCATCATCACTCCCCACACTGAGAATCTTTTTTCCACCCTTCCCTCCATCGAGCTGAGACTCGAGAAAAGCACAGGAGTCCACATGGTTGCCAAGACATTCCGCCATGGCATTGCCGGTGGATTTTGCCCGAACCTCCATCACATCCTTCTCCTCACCAAGAAACTTTGTCTTGGTCCCCTTGGTCACAAGGGAAGGAATATCTTTGCTCTGAACGTTTCGAAACCATTTTTCTTTGTCCTTCTCCAAGATTTTCCAGGGACCAGATAATCTCCATACGGCGGGAAGAAGCTTTGAGTCCTGATCTTCACTATTTCCGTCCCCTTTTTTTAAGCCCTGTTTTTTTTCGGTCTCCCAGGTTGCGGTCCAAATCGAAAGCCGCTTTTGGGCATCCGCCTCGCCCTTTTCAGCGGCAATTTTAAGCCAACGCAAGGCTTCCTCTTTTTGGATGGGTGTCCCCACGCCTTTCCAGTAATAACCTGCCAATCGGTTGGCATCGAACGCCCGCCCCTGATCGGCCGCCATTTTGGTCCAGCGCACAGCTTCCGAAAGATCGATATCTACTCCTTGACCAGTTTCGTAGAAATACCCAATCCATGATTGCCCGTGGGCACTTCCCAGCATCGCGGCACGACGAAAAGCCTCGATTGCTTTTGCAAGGTTTTTAGGAACGCCACGGCCATAGAAATAAATTTCTCCGACTCGCTCAGCAGACCACGACTGCCCGTTATCCGTTGCCTTCAGATACCAGCCCAGGGCCTCCTTTTCATCCTTGGCTACCCCAGTTCCATGTTCGTAACACCAACCAATCTGCTCCATCGACCAGCCCGACTTTAGATCCGCCGCCTTGTGGTAACACTCCAGCGCTTTCGCGTAATCCTTCTCTGCTCCCAAGCCGTTAAAATAAAACCTTCCAAGATTATCCCATGGCCATGCCTCGTTCTTCTTGGTTTCCTCCTCGAGCTTCGCCCGAACCTTGCCATACCACTTGGTCGCCTCTTCCGAATTCTTCGGTGTCCCGATTCCGTTGGCATGACACCTCGCCACATTTTCTGGTGCCCAGAAATCACCAGCCTCAGCTTGCCGATTCCACCAACGGAAAGCTTCCGTTGGATTTTTATCGGTCCCACGCCCCCCCTCATACATCCGGGCCAATTGCCCCATCGACCAGGCCTGCTTCCCCTCGGCAGCCTTCAGATACCAGCCCAGGGCCTGTTTTTCATCCTTGGCCACCCCTTTCCCATTTTCGTAACACCAACCAAGAAGTCGCTGTCCATCCGCATTCCCCTGCTCTGCCGACTTCGTATACCACCTCACCGCCTCCTTCTCGTCTTTGACTACTCCTCTCCCATTTGCATAGCACCAACCAAGATGTTGCTGCCCTGCCGCATTCTCCTGCTCTACCGACTTCGTATACCACCTCACCGCATCCTTCTCATCTTTCACAACCCCTTTCCCATTTGAATAACACCAACCAAGGTTGCTTTGCGCGGTAGCGTCACCCTTATCCGCCGCTTTCGCATACCACTTAACCGCCTCCTTTTCATCTTTTGCAATCCCAGCCCCATTCGCATAGCACGAACCAAGAAGTCGCTGTCCCACAGCCTCCCCCTGCTCAGCCGCCTTCGTGTACCACTTCACCGCTTCCTTCTCATCTTTGCCAACCCCAATGCCATCGTAAAACAACCAACCCATTGTGTCCCAGTCGCTTGGTTTGCCGCCGATTGCATTTTTCTTAGCCAATTCGAACGCTTCCTGCCCTCGTGTTTTTGGATCAATCGTGGCCAAAGTTCGACATAGACTCCCCAAGGCATTCTCCTCTTTTTTCGAGCCCATCTCACGTAGTCGAGTCTCTATTTCTTGGAATATTCTCAGAGCCTCCGCCTCATCCTTGGAGAAGCCGTGAACTCCCCTATAAATGTTTCGTACCTTCCATGCTAAGGCCCGCGGATCTCCCAAATCAGCCGCTTTTCTATAAAGTTCCCTTGCTCGAATCATGTCGATCTGACAACCCTCCCCCGTGGCCAACCTTAACCCCTCTAGATATATCGCCCCCGCGTCCTGAGCCTGATCTTCAGCAAAAACCGCAAATGTTAAAAGAATAATTCCGAGACATAATCTAACCCCCCTAATCACAAATTAAATCATCTCCTCGTCCCAACCTCATACAAGTTTATTCGAGATTAATCTATCTTTTGCCACCCTATCCTCATTCCCACCTTCTTGGGAAGGTTGGAACGTGCTCCACACCCGCTTCACCAGCCTAAGGGTCGAAGGTTTGCCAGATGACTACCCCTGTTTTTTCCCCTACCTTGCACTCATGAAACTCCTTCTCACCCTCGCCCTCCTCTTTCCCGCCAGTCATCTCATTTTCGCAGACGACTATCGAAAATCCGTTCAGGTTCAGGAAAACCTATCCACCAGCACAACTTGGGATGGCGCCCCCATTCACTACCCATCAGGCACAGCAAAAGTCTCAGGAGCAATCGTCACCCTGCCCCTAGGCACGGAAACTGGATGGCATACCCACCCCGTTCCCTGCCTCGCCCTCATTCTAGAAGGAGAACTTCTCGTCGAACTAAAAGATGGCCAAACTAGAAAGCTGAAAGCAGGAGATACCCTAGCCGAAGTCATCAATACCCCTCACAACGGTAAAAACATCGGGAAAACCCCCCTAAAGATTGCCGTATTTTATGCAGGTAACACCGATCTCAAAACTACCCTTCTCTGCCCCTAACTAATTCCGAAGAATTTTCTGCCACTATCCTCCTGCATGCCCGATTTCTCCCTCACCGCTTGGCTCCTCGCTCTCGCCGCCGCACTCTTTGCTGGTCTCTCAAAATCTGGCTTCGGTCCCTTCGGACTTCTCACCGTTCTCTGTATGGCCGAAATCCTCCCCGCCCGCGAATCCACCGGCATCGTCCTTCCCCTTCTTATCTTCGCCGACTTCCTCGCCGTCCGCGCCTTCCATGAACACGCATCTTGGTCCACCCTTCGCGCTCTGCTTCCCGCCACCCTCGCAGGCATCGTGACCGGTTGGTGGATTATGCCCCGCATCCCCACAGAATTCTTCGGCCATACCCTCGGCTGGATTATCATCGTCCTCATTTTTATCATCCTCATCCAACGCGCGCGCCCGCAACTCCTCACTTTCATCACCCACCACCCACTCCTCGGACTTTTCTGCGGCTGGTCCGCTGGCATCACCACCATGCTGGCCAACGCCGCAGGCCCCATCACCGCTTTTTACTTCCTTTCCCAGCGCACCAGCAAAATGGTCATGGTTGGCACCGGCGCCTGGTTCTACTTCACCATTAACCTCGCCAAAATCCCCTTCAGCTTTCAACTCGGTCTCCTCAACACAAAATCCCTTCTCCTCGACGCCCTCCTTCTACCAGGAGTCTTCCTTGGATTTTGGATCGGCCGCTCTCTCCTCAAGAAACTCTCACAGAATCTTTTCGAATGGATCCTCATCTTCATGGCCTTCGGCGCCGCCTTGCGCATGGTCACAAAGACCTAATCCCCTTTCCCTCTCTGCCCTAAAAAAAGAACGGGTGATCTCGGCTTAAACCGAAATCACCCGTCCTCACTCAGATCAAAAGTTTACTGGGTCGACGCGTTCGTCCCTCCGTCTTTATTAGAACCACCCTTTTTCGCCTTCTTCGGAGGCAACTCCTCCTTATCAATCTTCCCATTCCCATTCTTATCATACTTGGCAACCATCGCCGCCTTTTCCGTCTCGTCCAACTTGCCATCATGATTCGCATCAAACTCTTTCTCAAACCCCTTAAGCTTATGGGCAGGAGAAAGCTCAGGTGCAGTCGGTGTAGTTCCATCTTGGGCTTGTACCGAGGCAGTTGCCCCAGTGAAACCGGCTAGTATCAAGGCTAGTAGTAGGTTGTTTTTCATAGATTTTGACGATGCCACCCGTACCCCCTTTACACCATCTCCATCACTCTTCCGCGTAAAGTAACATCCCCATCGTCTGCTCCCCCAACTTGCTCAACTTCATCCCACCTTTCCCATCAGGCCCCACCAACCCCCGGCAGTAGTAACTTCCCTCATTCGGCCTCCCGGGAACCGACCCAAGCTCCGCCATCTCCACCCTCTCTCCTCGACCTCTAGCCTTCAGTGGCAATCCCCAAGGGGTCATCTCCAAATCCCAAGACTGCTCTCCATTTCCGATCCCCTCCTTCTCCACCCACTGCATCCAGCCGATCCGCCCCCTCGGCACCGGAACTCGAACCACAAACCCAGCTGGTTGCGAACTCAAGCACTCCCCGCAACTCATCGGTTTCCCCTCCTGCCCAGCCTTCAGTAGGGCGGCCGGATCTACCCCCATTAAATTCAGACCATTCCACTCCCCATTTCGATTCGGCTCCCAAAAACGTCCTGGCTTGGATGCTTTCACCCAATCCGCAAATCTTTCGTTTAACTGAAACGCTATCTCCAGGTGCAGATGCGCCCGATCCCTCGTCAATCCTGGCCCCGTCCACCCCATCACCCCCACCTGATCTCCTGCTTTCACCTGCTGCCCCACCTGCACGCAGGCCGAAGCCAGATGTCCATAAATCGTGTACACCGGCTGGCTTCCCCAAAAATGCCTCACGATCACTTGCTTTCCGTAATCGGAAATCTTTTCATCCAGATTCACTCGCACCACCTCCCCATCCGCCGATGCCCTCACCTCATCCGTCGGTTCCCCCAGAGCATCACGATGCAAAGGCCGGATATCGATTCCTTTGTGAAAATGCTCAAACATTCGAGCAGGCTCAGCCCCCGCCGTACGAACAAAACCAAACATCCCCGAGATAAGTCGACGACTGATCGTCGGCTGATAAAACTTTTCTGGATGATTGGCCACAAGAGCTCGATTCTCCGTCGGAAATTGCCAGTCGATTCGCTCCTCCGCCTGTCCCGATCCAAGCAGGCCTAGTGCCATCAACCAAAATACCAAAGCACGTCCTACCCGCCCAAAGATGTCGCCGACCGCCATCCCCACCCGCCCCGCCATCCTCACCTTGCTTTAAGTACCACCGCCCCACTTCGTATCGCGATGAAGTTCCCCTGCTTGCTCGCCCCTAAGACCGTCACTGGCACCTGCTCACCACTCTTCAGTTGGCGAACCTTACGAGGCAACTCCTCCAAAGTACGCGCCGGAATTTGACCCAGCCCCACCACTAGCATTCCATTTTGGATTCCAGCCGCTGCTGCTGGGCTATTTTTCTCCACCCCGACCACCAGCAACCCTACACGCTGTCCATACCCGAGCTGCATCGACTCGGCTAAACTACTGTCCTTCAGTTCCAAGCCAAACTTCTCCTTAAGGGCCAAGGCGGCGGAACGCTCAGGCGGAGCCTTAATTTTCCCCTCCACAATCGCGATTGCCTCCTCCACCCATCGTTTCACCCGTTCACCCGCAATCGCAAAGCCAATACTCTCTGTCGGCAAGTTCTGGGCCATCGACATCTTAGCCGAACTCAATCCCACCAGATCCCCCTCTGAATCGACCAACGGCCCTCCGCTGTTTCCGGGATTAATCGCCGCATCCGTCTGTAACAATCCCTCCATCGTCAAATCTCCCAGCGTCAAGGTCCTGTCCTTACCACTTAGAATCCCTGCGCTTACGCTATTCTCATATCCAACTGGGTTGCCCAACACGAGAACCGTCTGACCAAGAAGATTAGGAGAAAGCTTCTCCAGACTCAGAAAAGGCAAGGGCTCCTTTGCCTTCACCTTGATCAAAGCCAGATCCTGCAGATCATCGTCACGGAGAAGTTCCGCGTCGTACTCCTTCCCGTTGGATAACTTCACACGGATTTTTAATTTATTGGCCCGACCCGCCACGTGCTGATTCGTTACGATATATCCGTCTGGGCTAATAATGAGCCCCGAACCAAGGTTTTTAACCGGAGTCTGTAGGATCCGATTCCCCCTCGCCATCCCGCCTCCGTAGAACTGATTAATAAAAGTATCGAAGGGGTCTACCACCTGCTGCTCCACCATCTTCTCCGTATTGATGTTGACCACTGCGGGACGCACTTTTTCCACCACTTTCACCATCGGCTCATCTTGTGGAGCCATCCCCCAAACGGATCCAGCGAGCAGAAAAACTCCCATCCAACGTGCTTTCATCATACGCCCACCCTAATCCCACCCCCCACCCCCCGACAAGCCCCCCACTTCCCCCCCCCGAGGCCGGGCCTAGGCCCGGCCTCTAATTAAATATATTTTTCAAAAACCGCAACTTTTCGGCTCGAACCCAGTTTAATCCTTATGACGACTAGCTATCGGCGTTGGGTTCACCAAAACATCCTTCGAGAAGATCCTGCCCCCATCCTTTCCGAATCCATCCTCCAACGTATCTGGTTCGAATCCCTCGTCCGCAATCCCCTGCAAACCCTTTCGGGAGAATCTCTCACCATCCGCCAACCTGGCTTCTGGAATCATCGTGCTGGACCCGACTTCCTTCACTGCTCCTTCCTTGCCGGCGACGGCTCAGTCCAAACGGGAGACGTTGAAATCCATCGCCACTCGTCCGATTGGGACGCCCACCAACACTCCACTAACCCAGCTTATCGCAATGTCGTTCTCCATGTTTTCTGGCAAGCCGACCCCTCCACCTCCCCCACTCCCTCCCCCCAAATCAGACCCATCGCTATCGAACATCAACTCGCCGCCCCTCTCACCGAACTTATCCCCCTTTTCCGTGCAACCCCCGCCGAGATTTCTGGAGGAGAAAAACCTGGCCGCTGTCACTTAACTCTTCTCGCTCTTTCCACCGATCAGCTTCGCGATTTCCTTGAAGAAGCGGGTTGGCACCGCCTCCGCCAACGCCGCGCTCTCGCCTCCGCCCGCTCCTCCGCCCACGGATTCGACCAAGCCGTTTGGGTCGCCCTCGCAGAAGGCCTCGGCTTTTCAGAAAATCGTGAACCCTTTACCTCCTTAGCCCACGCCGTCCCCATTCTTCAACTCCTCCAACTCCCCCATCGCATGGATCGCGAAGCCGTCCTCTACGGCGTCGCAGGTCTCCTTCCTGACCCCACCCGTTCCCCATGCTCCCCTCGCGCCTTACCACTTCTCAAGGAACTTTGGGATCGCTGGTGGCCCCAACGCGAAACCTGGAACGATCGTACTCTTCCACCCGCCTGCTGGAAAATGGGCTCCACCCGCCCCAACAACTCCCCCCTCCGACGCCTCGCCGCCCTCTCCTTTATTTCCGACCCCATCCTCTGGACGTCCTTGACCCAATCCATTCAAAAGGGCGAGTCCAACGCTTTCTTAGAAATCCTTAAAACCGTCAAACACCCCTTCTGGGATCAACACGCAGGATGGGACGGCCGCATCCTATCCTCCCCCTCTCGCCTCGTCGGACTCGACCGCTCCACCGCCCTTCTCTTTCAAGTCCTCGCTCCCCTCGCCCCTCTCCCCGAAGACGAACTCAACCGCCGTATGCAAGACTGGCCCGTAGGCGGAGATGCCGGCCTCCTTCGC
The DNA here is from genome assembly GCA_945876115.1 of Verrucomicrobia subdivision 6 bacterium. Taxonomy (GTDB): domain Bacteria; phylum Verrucomicrobiota; class Verrucomicrobiia; order Methylacidiphilales; family Verrucolacustridaceae; genus Verrucolacustris. The sequence goes on from CAMCNF010000033.1 coordinate 13,848, forward strand.
TCCGCCAGCATCCGCCTTCTCAGCGTCCCTTTTCCGCCACCCGATGTCCGCTCTCACCTCGCCCGCGAAGGACTCCTCCAGATCTATCGAGATTTTTGCCGAACCGAAACCGACGCCTGCCAATCCTGCTCTATGCCAGACTTTTTAGCGCAAAGATAGAGTCACTCACTCCCCTCCAACCCCCCAGCAAGACCCATTCGCTGAACCTTATCGCTCCTGAATCGAGTCGTAAGAAGCCCAATCCCGCAAATCATAGTGCCACCACTCATCGGGCACCCCAGAAAACCCCGCCCGAAACATCGCCTGCCGCAATATCTTCGCCCTCCCCCCCACCTCCTTCGGCACATCCGAAAAATCCTCATCCGCCCTCGCGCTGAACTCATCGTGATCACTCGGCATCTCCAGCAACTTCCCTTGAAGATCAGCCAAAGAAACATCCACGCTGGTCCCTCGATTGTGCCGACTAATCTTTGTTGGGGGCGTAAGGAACTTCCCATCAGGCTTAGCGGCCCAAAGATCCTTCTGTGCAGAAATAGGGCGCCAAGCATCCCAAAGTACCAGTCGGTACCCACGTCCGCTTAAATCCATCACTGCTTTTTCCAATTTACGAATCGTCTCCCGCCGTAACCAAGCTCGCCCATCCGTATAAAGCTTTTTACCCGTAATATTTTTTTCCGTGGCGTACCGCATTTCGATCACAATCCCAGGAACAGAATCTCCACTTACCTCGACCAATTCCTCCGCAGGGGCTTGAGCCCAAGCAAAACATCCCGTCCACCCCAAAAGAAGAAGAGCCCGCAAGATCATTAGCAGTCCAAGATCCCAAGCCTACCGACTCGACGCCCCACCCTTATCGCTGTGCCAGCGGAACGACTTTTCGACCCACCGCAGGCCCTACATATTCGCTGTCAGGCCGGAACAGCCGATTATCCTGCCACTGTTCAAGAATATGCCCCGTCCATCCCGCCATC
>CAMCNF010000034.1 GCA_945876115.1 Verrucomicrobia subdivision 6 bacterium
GGTCGCCTTTTCATGCTCCAGACCCGTAACGGAAAACGCACAGGCTTCGCCGCCGTCCGTATCGCCGTCGAAATGGTTAAAGAAAAGCTCATCAAACCCGACGACGCCATCCGCCGAATCCCCGCCGATTCCCTCAGCCAACTTCTTGCCCCTGTCTTCGAAGCCAAAGCACGTAAAACCACCGAGGTCATCGCCCGCGGCCTCCCCGCAGGCCCCGGAGCCGCCTCAGGCCAGATCTATTTTCAAGCCAATGACGCCGAAGCCGCCGCCCAAAAGGGCTTAAAAGTTCTCCTCGTCCGCATCGAAACCAGCCCTGAAGATATTCGCGGGATGCTCGCTGCCGAAGGCATTCTTACCGCCCGTGGAGGAGTTTCCTCTCATGCCGCCCTCGTCGCCCGCCAAATGGGCAAAGTCTGCGTCTGTGGCGCATCCGATCTTCATATCGACTACGCCAAGGCCACCCTTACTGTCCGAGGGAAGACTTTCAACAAGGGCGACTTCCTTTCCATCGACGGCACCACTGGAGAAATCTTCCCAGGTGAAGTTAAAACATCCCCTTCCGATATTGTTCGGGTGCTTATCGACAAGGATATGACCGCGGCCGAAAGTCCGATTTACCGAGTCTTTGCTCAACTGATGCAGTGGGCTGATCAACGCCGGAAACTCGAAGTCCGCGCCAATGCTGATCAGCCCGATCAAGTCGGCCACGCTATCGCCTTCGGCGCCCAAGGGGTCGGCCTTTGCCGCACCGAGCATATGTTCTTCGAAGGCGATCGCATCGATCACGTTCGTGAAATGATTCTTGCGGAAAATCTCGAGGAACGCGCACGTGCCCTCGCAAAGCTTCTCCCCGCCCAACGTTCCGACTTTGCAGGTATTTTTAAAGCTCTTGGAGGTCGCCCAGGCACCATCCGCCTGCTCGACCCCCCCTTGCACGAATTTCTGCCTCACGATACTGCCGCCCAACAAGCCTTGGCCGATAAGCTCGGAATTTCGATCGATCGCATCGCCCGCCGTGTCAAAGAACTCCATGAGTTCAACCCCATGCTCGGCCATCGCGGGTGTCGTCTCGGTATCGTCTTCCCAGAAATTTCTGAAATGCAGGCCCGCGCCATCTTTGAAGCCGCCGCCGAGGTTCAGGCGGCTGGGATCAAAGTGCGCCCAGAAATCATGATTCCTTTAGTTGGCTTCCCCAAGGAACTTGAACTTCAACTGGCGCTCGTTCATCGCGTCGCCGCCCAAGTCCAGAAAGAGCGGCACCTTAAACTCTCCTACTTGGTCGGAACCATGATCGAAATTCCTCGAGCTTGCATCGTCGCGGACGAAATCGCCAAATCAGCTCAGTTCTTTAGCTTCGGCACAAATGACCTTACCCAAACCGCTCTGGGCATGAGCCGTGACGACGCTGGTTCCTTCCTTCCCCGTTATCAAGAGGAAGAAATCGTCCGCCAAAATCCTTTCGCCGTACTCGACCAGCTCGGCGTCGGTAAACTCATGGAGATGGCAGTAAAACTTGGCCGCTCCACCCGTAAGGACATTAAGCTCGGCATCTGCGGCGAGCACGGGGGCGACCCCGATTCCGTTAAGTTCTGCCATCGTTTAGGACTCGCCTACGTTTCCTGCTCACCCTTCCGCCTGCCCATCGCCCGCCTTGCTGCCGCCCAAGCCGCTCTCAAAGACTAAACTGCTCTCCGCTCCAATCAGGCATGCTCATTGCATGGGAGGAACTCTCCCCACCGATCTGCTTTCGCTTATCCCCTAGCCTATTGTTGCTAATAGCTTTGCGGTTGCTCTTTCACTCCGCCTGCGAACTGTCCATCATTCAGCCGTGAATGATTTCCGTGATGGTGCCCTCGGCGCCTATCTAAAAGAAATAGGAGAAATCCCACTTCTGACTCGTGCCGATGAGGTCCGACTCGCCAAACGAATGAAGCGCGGAGATCGCGCCGCGCGCGAACTCATGATCAGGGCTAATCTTCGTTTGGTCGTCAAAATCGCCAATGATTATGCTGGCCTCGGACTTCCCCTACTCGACCTGATCAGCGAGGGAAACATTGGTCTCATGAAAGGGGTCGAACGCTTCGATCACACCCGCGGAACCAAGTTTAGTACTTATGGTTGCTGGTGGATCAAACAGGCAGTCCGCCGAGCCCTCGCCAATCAGTCCAAAACCATCCGCCTGCCCGTCCACTTAGTCGATAAATTGGCCAAAATGAGACGGATCGCCATCCAACTCTTCGATGAGCTTGGTCGCGAACCCACCGACGAAGAGCTAGCCAAAGAGATCGGTATCTCCGCCTTGCGTATTGCCCAACTACGCCGCGTCTCCATGCGACCCACCTCGCTCAATACCATGGTCGGAGATCAAGCCGATGTGGAACTGGGCGACCTCATCGCCGATGAAACCGCCGCCATGCCAGGACGCGATCTCGAAAGTCGCAACCTGATAAAAGAACTACGCAGCGTCCTCCACGTTCTCGATCCGCGAGAACGCTCCATTCTATCCTTACGGTTTCCTCTGAGCGACGAAACTCCGCCCACTCTCGAACAGATCGGCAAGAAGTTTAAGGTCACCCGCGAGCGAATTCGCCAAATCCAAAGCATTGCACTCAAAAAACTCCGCACCGCAATCGAAACTCTTCCCACCACAGGAAGAAATCCTTCTCGCGACGAAGAAGACGAATAAGCCAATCTCTCTTTAGGTTTTGCCCGCATTCCCGCTTTGCCAGAGAATCTTACTTGATGAAATCCCCAGCTCTGCGGAGCGCCCGCGATCGCCTCGCCAGTGCCGTACGTACTATCGAAAGTGCCCGCACCGCTGGCGAATCGAGCTACTTAACCGACGCCATCTACCGCGATGCCCAGTTTTTCCGTTTTGCCTGCGCGGATATGAATGAACGATACCCACGACGCCGAGTCGACTTAGTCGTCGCCTACGACTCCTCTGCCCTGCCCCTCGCCTCCTCTCTCGCCTATATTGTCGGTGGTGGCTTAGGGGTTCTCCAACCCTCGGGGCGTGCCCCTATTCTTGATCTCCAAAGTATCCCCGCGGGCTGTCGCTTTATTTTAGTGGCCGATGTCCTCCATCGCGGCACCCAGCTTGCCTCCGCCGCCACGCTCCTCCGTCAAAGCAAAGGCGAGCTAATCGAAATCGTATCTCTCCTCGAAATCACGTCCGCCCACGGGTCGAAACTCCTTGCTCCCCTCCCGACCTACTCGATCTGCTCCTTGCCTTAATCTCACCCGAACCTGAAAAGAAAAGCTCTCTAGATCACTTTCACCTTGGGCTTCGGCCGAGCTTTGCCGTAGACCACAGGCTTTCCTTTGCCTGTTTTAACCACACTCCTGCTCGCCTCCAAGCTCACTCCGCCCAAATGGTGAGCCTTCTTCCAATCTTCAATCTGATCCCTGAGGAGCGCAGCACGCTCATACTCCAGCTTTTCCGAAGCCTCCCACATCTCCTCTTCCAGCTGCTTTAAGACCTCCTGCGCGTCGGCCGTGGCCTCACCTCCACCTACTTGGGCATGAATCCCCCGCGCCGTACGCACGATCGTTTGTAAACTCTCCTGCACTCCACGAATGACCGATCGCGGCACTAAGTTATGCTCCTGATTATACTTCTCCTGAATCGCCCTCCGCCGATCCGTTTCCCGGATCAACGCCAGAATCGATTTCGTCATCCGATCGGCAAATAGAACCACCTCTCCATTTAAATGCCGTGCCGCCCTTCCCGCCGTCTGAATCAAGGAGGTCTCCGAACGCAGATACCCCTCCTTGTCCGCATCCAGAATGCAGACCAAGGAAACCTCCGGCAGATCTAATCCTTCCCGTAAGAGATTAATTCCCACCAGAACATCGATTTCGCCCGATCGCAACTCTCGCAGAATCTCCACCCGCTCAATCGCGTCCACCTCCGCATGAAGATAGCGCGACTTAAACCCTGCTTCTTTTAAGTAATCCGAAAGGTCCTCAGAAGACCTGCGGGTCAAAGTCGTAATCAACACCCGCTCACCCCGAGCCACCCTTTCGTGACACAGCGCAATCGTTTCGTCGACCTGACCCTTTAGCGGCCTTACTTTCACAGGGGGATCAAGCAAGCCCGTCGGACGCACCACCTGCTCCACCACTTGACCCCTGACCTTCCCAATCTCGAAAGGAGCGGGCGTGGCCGAAACATAAATTACCTTTTGTAGCATGGCGCCGAACTCCTCGAACCTCATTGGACGATTATCTAAAGCCGAGGGCAACCGAAAGCCATGCTCCACCAGCACCGTCTTGCGACTCCGATCCCCCGCGTACATTCCTCCGACTTGTGGCACCGTGGCGTGACTCTCATCCATCACCACCAGGAATTCATCTCGGAAAAAGTCAATCAAGGTGCTCGGCTTTGCTCCTGGACTCCGCCCCGAAAGGTGACGGCTATAGTTCTCGATCCCAATACAGGTTCCCATCTCGTCCATTAGATCCAAGTCATACTCAGTTCTCATCTTCAGCCGTTGGGCCTCGAGCATTTTCCCAATCCCTTCCAACTGGGCAATTCTCTCCCCTAATTCTGCCCGGATCGAGACAACCGCCTTTTTCATCTTTTCCGCTGGAGTCACATAGTGCCTCGCTGGCGTCAGAACCTCCCGCAGTGGCCGCCCCATCTCTTTTCCTGTGGAAGTTTCATACCGGGTTAAGCGATCAATCTTATCTCCCAAAAGTTCAATCCGTAATCCGGCATCCTCCTGAGCCAGCCAAACCTCAATCGCATCCCCACGGACGCGGAACTGCCCTCGTTCAGGTGCCAAATCGTTCCGCTCATACTGAATCTCCACCAAACGCGCCAAAAGATCTTCTCGGGATACGGTTAGGCCAGGTTCGAGACAGAGAAACATCTTTTCGTAATCTTCGGGAGAACCCAAACCGTAGATACACGAAACACTCGCCACCACAATGACATCTTTGCGCGTGAGCAAGCTGGTCGTCGCTGAAAGTCGTAACCGCTCAATCTCCTCGTTAATCGAAGAATCCTTTTCGATGTAAGTATCGGTTCTGGGGATGTAGGCTTCCGGTTGGTAGTAGTCGAAATAGCTGACGAAGTACTCCACCGCGTTATGCGGGAAGAATCCCTTCAATTCACTATAAAGCTGCGCCGCCAAAGTCTTGTTATGACTCATTACCAAAGTCGGTAAACCGAGTTCCTGAATAACATTCGCAATCGTAAAGGTCTTCCCTGAACCAGTGACCCCATGCAGCACATTATGCTTCTCCCCACTTCGCAAACGCTGCAAGAGAGCTTGAATCGCCTCGGGCTGGTCGCCTGCGGGAGCATAGGGGGATTCGATTTTAAAATTCATAAAAAGAAGTGTGGGTCGTGTAGGATTCGAACCTACAACCTACTCCTTAAAAGGGAGCAGCTCTACCATTGAGCTAACGACCCTGCTTTGAAAGGGTAGCGGATTCTGCAATTTCGTCCATCCTCCGCTCAAGTCCAAAAGATCACGTCTCCTATGTACCTACCGGCCAGCCTAAACCATGGGCGATAGGCTCTACTTTTCCTTCATTACCCAAACCCCATCCCACTCTTTCTCAGGAGGGTTTTTCTGGAAATAATCACACCGCTCAATGTAGATCTTACTCAACTTGTCCCCCGCATGGGCCTTGAGCGCCTCCCCAAAAGCAGCTTTCGCTCGATCCCAGTCCTGTTTGCGATACTTCCCCAGCCCATCCTTAAAATGGTTAATCACTTCCATCGGATTGGGGAAGGACGTGTCCGTATGATAATCCAGAACCTCAAAAATAACCACCGGTTCCGTCTTCCCCTTCACCACCACTCGATCGGCTTCACGCATTCGGTAGGTCCCCTTGAGCTTCTTCACCGTCGCATCACTAATCAGCATCTTCGCCCCATACTGCTTACAGGCCGTTTCCAGGCGCGCCGCCAAATTCACCCCATCCCCAATCACCGTATAGTTCATCCGCTTGGGTGATCCGATATTCCCACTGACAATCGTGTCGGTGTTAATCCCTAGTCCCATGTCGATCGCCATCATTCCTCTCGATTTTCTCGCCTGATTAAAAGCCTCCAACTCCACCAACATACCAATCCCCGCGCGCACCGACCGATCCGGATCATCTTCTCGAGGTAAAGGCAAACCAAAGACCGCCATAATTGCATCCCCGATAAACTTATCCAACATCCCCCCCTCTTTCTGCAGGCAGTCCACCATCAAAGTGAAATACTCGTTCAGTAAACCTACTGTCCCCTGCGCCCCTAAACTCTCCGTTAAGGTAGTAAAACTCCGCACATCCGAGAACAAAATAGAGGCTTCGCTCTCGGCTCCGCCGAGCACTTCTTTACCCGTCGCCATTAATTGATCGGCAATCGCTGGATCCATATACCGCGCCATCGTTCCCTTCATCCGTTTCTCATCGCTAATATCTTCAATCATGACCAAAGAGCCCAGCGACTTGCCCTTCACACTGACCAAAGGAAGCACGGTGACGTTGGCCGAAGTCTTCTCTCCACCCCACTCCATTTCTGCATCCATCATCAAAGAAGGCTCTCCAGAGGCCGCCACTTGACGGATCTTTTCCTCTACCCAGGCGTTTTTCCCCGAAAAGAAGTCTGTCGCCTTCTTTTTCAACACTTCCTTGACTGGAGTTTTCAGAATCTTGGTCCCGGCCGCATTACAGGTCTGGATCACTCCCTCTTCATTCAGAGTCACCACAGCGTTCGACATACTTTCCAACATCGATTCCGCATAGTTCTTCATGTTCTGCACATCGTCGAACAACTTGGCATTTTCCAACGCCACCGAGACTTGCGCCGTAAAAGCTTTCAGCCGCGCCTCGTCCTCATGGGTGAAAGATCCCCCTCGCTTATTCAGGACTTGGGTGGCGCCAATCACCTTCCCCTCTTTGTTAATCACGGGAGTGCAAAGCATCGACCGCGTAAAAAACCCAGTCTTTTTGTCAAAGCCAGGATTAAAGCGAAGATCAGCATAGGCGTGGGGAATGTTCACCGCTTTCCCTGAAGTAAATACCGCTCCCGCAATCCCGAGGTGATTCGGGAGTCGAATCTGCGTTGCCCCCAAACCCTCTCCTACTTCGGTGTAGAGCTCGTTCGTCTTCTCATCGTTGATAAATAAAGTCGACCGCTCGGCATGCAACATCCTCGTCACCGTACTAATAATCTTCGAGAGCAACGCTCCTAACTTGATTTCCCCAGAAATCTCTGCCACCACCCCCAAAAACTCAGCCTCCTGCTCCTTTTCGCGAGCCGAGGACTCTTCCAATAGACTCCGCTGCAAGGAAACCGAAGCCTGCATTGCCATCGCTTCCAGGAGTTGGAGATCCTTACGATTGAAGTGAGACTCTTTATTTCCTTTTCGATTCAACACTTCCACAACACCGATAATTTCTCCCCGCACAGTACGAATCGGGGCGCAGGCAATCGACCGAGTCCGGTACCCTGTCTGCTGATCCACACCCTGATTAAAGCGAGCATCCTGATAGGCATCTCGCACCACCACTCCTTTACCCTTTTTAAAAACACTCCCCGCGATTCCCGTATGATTTAGGATGCGAATTTCCCTCTTTAAACCTCCAACCGTGACTCGACTGTAGAGCTCCTCCGTCCTTGGATCGTTGACAAAAAGGGTCCCTCGGTCCGCACCCGTCGCCTCGGTCACCAGTGCTACCAGCGTCTCTAACTGCTCATCCAACGTCTTTCCATCCGCCACTTTGCGAGCGACTTCCAAGAGAATCTTAGCATCTTTCAGACTCAACCCATCGGTGGGGTTCTTACTTTTGGCCATGGTGAACCTCTAGATGAGCCCGGAGTTCCTGCACGGTCCGCTCAAACTCAGCGACGACATCTCGATGTGAGCGTCGATCCGATTGCTGCGCCTGCGCATGCTTCGCCCTCTCTTTTTCTAACTCGTCGCGGAGAGCTTGTACCCCTGATTGCATCTGCCGACTCTCCTCGGCCGATTGGGCGGTAATCTTTTGCACCGCCTCCTCTCCTGCGGCTTTCCGGCACTCAATTTCTGTTCGCATTTCGTGAATCGTCCCTTGCAAATCTCGGATCTGCGCCTGAGCTTCTGCCACCGCCAAGGAAACCTCCGTCGCCGTACCTGCTTTCTGCTTTTCCAAGGCATCGCGCAAAGCGGTAATCGTTTCTTTTAAGTTGCGGATGTCATGCTCTCGTTCCAGTTCCTCCGAGAACTTTTTCCCATCCTGAATCGTTGGCGCCATCATTCCCTAACCCTAAGTTCTCCTGCAGATAAAAACAAGGACACTGGGGCGGTAGCGTTTCTTCGATTCCCTTACCAGATAAAGGACTTTTCCTGAGCGACAATCTTCCCATCTCGCACGATGGAGATTCTCCAAGAATTCACTACCCCACCCTTTACGTACTCATCTCCCACGACCTTCAAAACCGTCTTCTCGTATCCATCGAAGTCTTTGTACTCTTGCGTTTTGGTCATCACCTTCTCTCGAGTCATCGCTTGCCGGTAATCCAGTCGGACGGTGAAATCCCCTGGTTTCCCATCGTTTTGCCAGTTAATCACAAACATATTTCCTAAGCGGTCCAATCGATCCTTCCCCGTGATCGCCCCATGATCCCAATACCTCGGTTCATACATCATCATCGCATTGTCAGGGACAGGTTTATTTCGAATGGGATCGTTTAGATAAGTATAAATTTTGTTCAGGCTAATATCCGAATCAGTCTCGACGGGCAGGTCGCTTGTCATCCCGTCAGGTGGGCGAACGACAGGCGTGGGTTCTGTTAACCCGTTGGTCGTTGGCCCCACCTCGGCAGGGCGGAACTTAGGGATGACAGCCGTCTCCTGCGCTTTCAGGGAAGGCCCAAAGAAGCCCAAAACAAGCAGGATCAACATTTTACGCATGAAACCGTATTTAATACGTTTGTTTTCTTTCGTCAAGCTATCGGATCGTAAACCTTTGTAATCTTCTTGGCGACCCGAGCTACATCTTTACACTGAGGGGTTTATGAATGATCCAGAGCGCACCGTAGAATTTGAATTTGTTCGCGCGACAGAAAATGCCGCCCTCAATGCCATGCGATTTATTGGGCAAGGAGATAAGAACGCCGCCGATGCCGCCGCCTGCGATGCCATCCAAGGAGTCTTCGATCTCGTCGATATCCGCGGTGAAGTTGTCATCGGCGAAGGGATTAAGGATAACGCCCCAGGTATTTTTCTTGGGGATCGGCTCGGTAAATGGGGACCCAAAGCTCCCCGCTTTAATATCGCCCTCGATCCAGTCGACGGCACCACCAACCTTTCTAAAGGCTCCCCCAACGCTATCTCCGTCATGGCCGCCGCCGAGGTTCCCGAAGGCTCCAACCAACCGCTCATGCGGAGCATTCCCAGCTACTACTCCCATAAAATCGCCTATGGTCCCACCGTCGCCCGCTTCCTTGAGAAAGAGGATCCCCACGCCAACTTCCTCGATGCACCCCTCGAAGAAACCCTCCAACGCCTCGCCAAAATTCTCCATAAACGTGTCGGTGATCTCGTAGTTCTTGTGCTCGATCGCACACGCAATCAACCCTTCATCGATGCCATCCGCCGTGCCGGCGCCTCTTTACGCACTATCGCCGATGGCGATATCACCGCCGCTGTCGCCCCCTCCCTCCCCGATTCTGGCATCGATCTCTATGTCGGCATCGGAGGCTCCCCCGAAGGCGTTCTCACCGCAACCGCACTCCGCGCCTTGGGAGGCGAAATTCAGCTTCGTATGTGGTTCCCCAATCCCGAGGCCAAGGCCCGCGAAGTCCAAGGGGTTTCCGATAAAGAAATTCAGACGATTTTCCGATCAGCCGATATCGTCACGGGCCAGAGTGCCATTTTTTGCGCCACCGGCATCATCGAGAGCCCTCTCCTTCCTGGAGTGAAGCTTATCGGCCACAAAGCCACCACCCACTCCATCCTCATGCGCGCCCGTAGTCGTACCGTCCGCTACATCCGCGCCGTCCACGACCTCGAGCACAAAACCATCCACCTTCGCAGCACCTCCCGCGAACGTTCCGTCTAGACCTTCCCTTTATTCTTTTTTCGGCAACTCAAACGCAGCCACTTCGCGTAGTCCGCCTCACTCACCGCCCCAGCGGCAAGGGCAAGGGTTTTCAGGACCACATCCTCTTCAGTGGATTGAAAGCTTTCCCCATTAGACTCCAAGAACAGTGCTGCAGCCAAAAACCCGGTTCGCTTATTCCCATCAAGAAACGGGTGGTTTTTCACGATCCCCGCACCTAGTACAGACGCCAAAATAAAAAGATCTTTTTGCCCATACGCATAAGCGTTCTGAGGACGATGGAGTGCTGATTCCAGAAGACCTGAATCTCGCATACCCAACGTTCCACCAAAACGTGCTATGGAGATTTCGTGCAAAGAAAGAAGGGTTTCTCGCCCGACCCAAACCAAGTGCCTCACTTTGCCAGTTCGTGAAGAGCGTTACGGTACCTCTGCATCAAATCCTCACCGATACGCATCTGTTCGACAAAATCCGGATTCCCTGCCGTGACTCGCAACGAGCACTCAGGTCCCTCCGTCAAATACACCGCCGCTCCCTCTTGAACCTTCATCGCCGAAATCGCCTCTTTCGGCAAAATAATCCCTAGGGAGTTCCCAAACTTCCGTATTTTTGTCTTCATTCCCATGTAATAACTTTTGTACTACTTATTCCCCTCCGTCAACCTCTCTTTTCTTCCTTGGGTTCCTCAGGCCATATCGCATAGATCAGTCCATAGCCTGCTGCAGAAACCACCACCCCGATCACTGTACAACCCACCAACAACGGAACCGCTACCATGGCCAACTCCCCCGCCAACATCCTTAACTTCGAGCGAATTCCTTCCGTCTCATCCAGTTTTTTAATCTTTTCCGCAATATGACTCTCATATTTAGCAGGTCTTCCCAGCATCACTTCTCCCACATGATAGGCCATCGTGTAGTAGATCGGTATGGTCAAAGGATTATTCACCGTCTGCACCACGACTGCCGTCGGCACATTCGCCCGCAAAACCACCGCGAGCACCACCGCCAAAATATGGTGCAACCCGAGTAGCGGACTCGTCGCAGGCAACAGCCCTGCCACCATCGCCCGCGCCACCGGGCCTCTACGAAAACTCCAAAGGTCTGGATTCACCCCATGTTTCCCAAGCCACTTACCCAGCTTTCCCGCCTGAATGTGTTCAGGACTTAACCTCATCCAATGGAGCAGTTTCTTGAGCTGACGTTGCACTACTTCATTCTAAACTTTTCTAGTCGCTGACCAAGCTCCCCATTTCAGCAGCAAGGTCGTCGAAACCCTTAAAGTAAATCAGCGGAGGCCCGTCGCCTTAACTCTTGAGTGTGTAAATTTCTTTCACGTCCAAAGCGTGAGAAAATATGGAGGCGGTGGGAGTTGAACCCACGTCTTCAAACCAGCTACCACCCGCATCTACAAGCTTGTTGGCAGTTTGATTGTCGGGAGATCGGTTGCCCTGCCACTGGCCCGCTCTCCGTAGCATCCACGTTGGTTCCTAAGAACAGGTCGGTTGCTCACCCATTCCCAGACCTGGCAAACATCGTTACTTCCCCCTAGCCAGGGTTGGAGGAGTAACGTCACAGCACTTTAGGCTGCGAGGGCCAACTCGTTGTTAGCTTTTATTTTTTGGATCGGCTTTTTAACGAGGCCAACCAATCCGGGCCCTCGGCTTGCCGCAGGTCGCTTCCAGTTTGAATCGAAACCGTGACGCCCCCGGTAATCATGTGATAATACCATACCCCTCCCGTGTTACCTAAAACTTCTTCCATCTTTTTTCTTGGACTAGGGCTCCTCGCTCAAGGCTTTGCCACAGAGTGGGATCCAAAAATGGAGCCCCCACTCGGCCTCTCCTTCCCCCTCGAGATCAAAAACGATCGCGTCGTCCTATCCCAAGATATTCTCCTGACCACCACCAAAATTCTCCCCGCCGGCACAATTCTGCGCACCATCTTCCGCCCTGTTACCTTGACCGAAGGCGAACTCAAATCAAAACGCGGAGTCAACGAAGACTCCTACTCCCGCGTCGCCCAAAAAGTAACGACCAAGGGACTCATGACCGAAACCGAACGCAAAATTATGGAGCGCGCCTACCAAACCGTCTGGACCGACCCTATCGAATTTCGTCGAGCCCTCGAAATGGCCATCCCAGGTAACCTCCGTATCGTTCTTGAACCCTCCGCTGGCCAGACCACCGCCCCAATCGAGATTCCAGATTTTCCCGAAGGACTCTGCCTTGTCGGTCACCCAACTCCCCAAGTTTTGTGCGTGCTCAAGGAGAGTCGAGCCGCCATCGCCGGTTTTCGCGGTGGGGATACTCTTCTCGAAATCGCAGGCCAACCCGCAGGGGAAGACCTCAAAGAGTTTGCCGCCCGCTACCTCACCGCCCACGAAAATGCCTCGAAAAAACGCGAACTTCTCCGCTTCAAAGTCCGCCGCTCTACTGGCGAAACCGAGTCGCTCGCCCTTCGCATCCCCCCCACTTGGAACAGCGCCTTCGAAGAGTAAAATAGGCTATACAATCGGCTCGATGGGACCGCATATACCCTAAGCAACTCACAGTGCTCATCCTAAAATAACATTTCTCCACTTAACTTGTGGCTATTTTTTCAAATATTAATATTAGTTTACGCGTTATCCTGTCTATTGAAATTCTTCTGCTCGTGTTCTAGGATGTTGGTATTGAACACTCTTTATAGTGTTGCCGTCCCACGATTGGCTTTTTTAGCCGCTCTACTACTTCACTCGTCTGTACGTGCCGATCCACTTCTGTCCTCTTGGTTCACCGAAGGTTCCACCAAATACGCCCGAATCTATACTTCCACCGCAAACCGAACCGCAGGCATCTCCACCACAATCTGGACGGGGCAGAATGCCATTCAGTCTCAACCTACCTATGCAGGGGTTCACGAAATTGATTATTCCAATGGCTGGGTCTACATCAAAAATACGGGACTGGCCCCCTATATCATGGGCCCATGGGACAATCCCAATCTCCCTAAAAATCAAGGAACCAGCACGGGAGTGTACCGCTTTCCTCGGTCTCCTTTAGTGATTTCCAGCCCGGCCACCACGGGGCGTACTTTGACGGGCCAAGGGTCGATTGGATTTTTGGTGGACGGAGTTGCGATTTACAACACCTCGGACGGATTTTCTTATTCCGTTGCTAATGCAAAAGATGCCGCCCCCAACGCCAATATCGGTCCTGGAGATGGGGTTTGGAACCGGGATGCTTGGCCGAATGAAAAAGTCTCTTTCGATTTTCCTTTAAACCATCCCCAACCCAGCGGGCAATATCATGCCCACGCCAACCCCATCGGGGTTCGCTATATTCTCGGCGACAACATCAACTACGATTCCAGCACTAAGTTCTATTCGGAAAACACTTTAGCCACCGATTGGAAACACTCCCCTATCATCGGCTGGATCAACGATGGTCTTCCCCTTTACGGACCCTACGGCTATTCGAATCCTACCGATCCAACCAGCAGCGTACGCCGCATGGTTTCGGGCTATATTTTCCGTGACGGCACGCGTGGCACCGCCAATTTGAACTCAACTGGAAGAAAGAGCCTGCCGATTTGGGCTCAACAGGCCCAAAATAAAACAACCCTCACCTCCAGCCAATGGGGACCCAACGTTTCGACGGCTTACGAACTTGGACACTTCTCAGAAGATTACGACTATTTGGGGGATCTCGGCTTCTCGCAAGGAGCTGATTTTGATCTCAATAAGTACAATGCCCGCTACTGCGTCACGCCGGAATATCCCGGCGGTACCTGGGCCTACTTTGTCTCGATCAAGGCCGACGGCACTCCTTGGTATCCTTACAACGTTGGCCGTTGGTACATGGCCACTCCCCCTGCCCCCATTGGGCTACCCCCTAGCCCAGGAAATGTCTCAACCCTGACCGTGATGAACGCGGATACTCCTCTCACCCAATACTACAAAGGATCAACCTCCACGATTGAGACTTGGTCCTCCACTCCGGTAACCGTTTCTGGAAGTACCGTCACCCTCTCTTGGAATTCGGTGGAGGGAGGCATCTACAAAGTCTCCTCCTCGAGCGACCTCACGACATGGACGGATCTTACTGGGACCGTATCCTCCGCAGGCAATAGCGCAACAAAAACGGAGCCGGTAAATACCACCACCACCCAAAAAAAGTTCTACCGACTAACCCGCACTGGAATGGCCACCTACGATAGCGTCGGCTACTAAATCACCTCATCCCTTTTCTCTAATTTAGCAGGTGACCCAACCCCAGTTCCGTCCGCAAGATTACCCATGTCTCTGGCCCGCTCTTATACCACCCTTCTTTTTGCGACCTGGTTCTCTCTGGCTTTCCTACCCACATCTCAGGCCACCAATCTCGAAACAGTCATTCAACCCACTTTCGGAGGTTCCCCTCTCCTGATCGACTCCCTGCGCTACGAAACCTCCGCCAAGGAAACTCTCTCCTTCACCCGCATCAGCTTTCTCCTCTCCGGATTTGCTCTAGAAAAAGAAGGCGGCGGATGGATAGAACTCCCAAACCAAAATGCCTGGTGTGATGCCGAGAAACATCGCCTCCAATTCATCCTTCACGATATCCCCCCTGACTCCTATCGCGCCCTTCGCTTTTATTTCGGGCCTGACGCCAAAACCAATCATGCGGATATTTCAAAGATCCCTGCCCAAGATCCCCTC